>CALLZL010000606.1 GCA_937859575.1 uncultured Chloroflexota bacterium | reverse complement strand
GAGGTATTGCTGCCGCCGGGCGAGGTGTTGAGGGATCTGCGGCGCCCGGCGCAGGTCGATGAGCTGGCGCACTGGTTACGCGCTATGGTTGATGAGATCGACGCGCTGGTGGTGGATCTGGGGATGCTGGCGGCTGGTGGACTGATCGCATCACGAACAACCGAGGAGCCACCGGCGACGGTAATCGGGCGGCTGGATCTGTTGCGTGAATTGAAGCAGCGCCGGCCGGATCTGCAGATCATCGCGTTTAATGTGATTACACGCGTCTCGAATGCGGACGACAACAGCGAAGAGCCGCTCTATTGGGGTGAGTACGGCACCCGTTTCTACCATTTTTCGCAGTTGCTTGATCGAGTGCAGCGCGGCGAAGCAGCTGCCGCAGAACTGGCGGCCGTTCGTGGCGAGTTGCCCGAAGCGTATGTTGATGACTTTCTGCGGCGGCGATTGCGCAATCACACGCTGAACCTGGCGGCGCTGCACTTGCTGCATGCCGGGATCCTTGATCTGCTGGTGATCAGCTCGGACGACACCAGCCCATACGGCCTTGGGTCACGCGAGAAGCGCTGGATTGCCGAATGGGCAGCAGTACTGGGCTTCGAGGGTACTGGCCGATTGTTGATGTACCCTGGTGCCGATGAAGTTGGCTGTGTGCTGGTCATGCGACTATTGCTGGCCAGAGCCGGCCTTGTGCCGCGTTTGCAGGTCGAGTATGCGATTCCGGCGGGGGCGGAGATCGTTGCGCGGTAGGAAGAGGGCCGGGTTGCGACGGGGGTGGGGGGGCGGGTGGCAGAATTGGGGGGAGGGATGGGCAAGGGCGAAGCGGTTCTGGGGGGGGTGGTCACCCCGCCGGTGCCGCGGCGCAGCGAGTGGGATGCGGCGTATGCGGCATCCGAGCGCATAGAGCGCCTGCCGCAACTGGCGATGCAGGTGGATCGGATCGGGCAGTGGGTGCGGGCCGGGCGGCTGGTGATTGTAGCTGATGTTGCGTATCCCAATGGTGCTGATCCGGTCTTGATCGATCTATTGCGCGAACAGGCGGTGCTGGCGCATCTGGCGGCATATGGTGGCTGGAATACAGCCGGGAATACGATCGGTACGGCACTGGCCGAAGGGTGTGCCACGTTACTGGCACGCACGGCGCAACAGCGGCAGGTGGCCGAGCAGTTTCTCTTGCACCGTTACCTTGAAGATTGGGGTTACCAGCACGAGGTTCGGCAGGCGGCACGCGCCTGGCTCCAGATGACCTATGGTGTCGGTGATCCGGCTGCCGAGCACCTTGTAGCGACGCGGCAGTGGATCGAGACGCAGCTGGCGGCCTGCCTGGCGAGATTGCCGGGGTTTGCCGGGCGCTGGCGTATTGTAGCGGGTAGTGTGCGGCTGCCGTGGCGGCGGCTGTTTGAAGTTGATTTCGATCTGGAAATGGTCTAATGCGTCATGTCGTTGTGCGGCTTGTGCTGTTGCCGCTGATTATACTGGCGGCGCATGGGCTGGGGTTTGCCTATGCATGGTATGCCCGGCCGTTGCATGCGGTGCGGAATCCGAACTTTGCCGGCGGCCTGGATTCGGTGCCGTTATTCGATGCATACCGCAGCTACTGGTGGGGGATGCTGGCCGGCGATCTTGGGGTTCTGCCGCGCAGCGGCCTGCCACTTGGTGCGGTACTGCTGGATGCACTCGGCAAGAGTCTGGGGTTGCTCATCCCGGCACTGGTGTTCAGCAGCATCCTTGGGGTAGTGATCGGCCGCAGGGCGGTGGATAGTCGCCGTGGCGGTATTGCGCCATGGCTGACGGTCGGTGCAGCGCTTGGGATGGCGATGCCGGGGGTTTTTATCGGCAGTCTGGCGATCGCGGCCCTGTTTGCCTATCTGATCTGGGGGCCAGGTGATCCACCCTTACCATTACGCGGCTTCGGCTGGGATGCGCATCTGATCCTGCCACTGCTGGTATTGTGCGTTCGGCCGGCGGCGCAGGTGGCACAGATTACGTCCGGCCTGCTGGTGGCCGAGCTCGGCAAGCCATACCTCACCGCGGCGCGCAGTCGTGGGGTCGCCGAACGTGATCTGATCAATCGTCATGCCTTTCGACCGGCACTGGCCCCCTTGTTCCAGACGATTGCCGGCTCATTTCGGCTCTTGATCGCCGAATTGATTGTTGTTGAGAAACTTTTCGATTGGCCGGGGTTGGGGCATTTACTGGCGCAGGCTCTGATTCCAAGCCGGATCTCGATCGCTGCCGAATCGCCCTACTTTCTGCATATGCCGTTGCTGGCCGGGCTGCTGGCATGCCTGGCCGGCATGCTCGTGATGGCCGATCTGCTGGCGGGTATGGCGGCGCGGGGTATTGATCCGCGGTTACGGAGCAGCGTATGAGCGGCGATGTATCGCACACGCTGCAGATGCGTAATCTGCCACTGGCCTGCGGCTTGTTGCTCGTGCTGCTGCTGCTAGGGGCAGCAGTTGCCGGGCCGTTGCTGGCACCGTTCGACCCATTAGAGCGGATCGGGGCGGTACGCACCGAGCGTGGCTTTATCGGGCCGCCGTTTCCACCATTGACACCCGGTTTTGTATTCGGTTCGGATCGGTATGGGCGTGATCTGCTAAGCCGCGTGTTATGGGGCATTCGCCCGACACTGCTCATGGTAACGGTTGTTGCCGGGATCCGCTTGCTGTCGGGGTTGTTGATCGGTGTTGTGGCCGGCTGGGCGCGTGGCTGGGCCGGGCGATCGGCAGCGACGCTCATTGGTGCTGCATTAGCATTACCGACGCTGTTTGTGGCACTGGCAACGATTACGTTGATCGGGCCGGAGCGCGGCCTGCCGGCGTTTATGTTTGGCCTGGCGGTAACCGGTTGGGCCGATACCGCACGCCTGGCGGCCGAACAGACGCGCCTGATCCGACGTCAGGCCTATATCGAGGCGGCACAGGTACTGGGTGCCGGCGATGCCTATTTGCTGGTGCGCCATCTGCCGCGCCATGTGTTGCCGCTGGTCGGCATGCTGCTGGCATTTGAAATCAGTGCAACCCTGATGCTGACGGTGGCGCTTGGGTTTCTTGGCTACTATATCGGCGGCGGTGTGTGGGTGATCATGAGCGGTGATGCTGTGCCGGTAGCCGAGCGGACGACCGACTACCCCGAGTTGGGCCAGATGCTCTCGACGGTGCTGGAACACTCGCTCGATCCATGGCCGATGGTGGTTGTCGGCGCGACGGTGTTTGTGGCGATTCTGGGCTTTAATCTGCTGGGCGAAGGGTTACGCCGCCAGGCCGAAACGATTGGTGGCACGCGTTCGCCGGCCGGGCGTGCGATCGCATGGGCACTACGGCCTGCCGAGCGTGGTGCGCTGGTGCTGGCGATGCATGGCCGGGCGACGCTGATTATGCTGCTGGCCGTAGTGTTTGTTACTGCCGCAATTGTTGCCGGGCAGATAGGTGAGCCACAAACAGACGTGGTCGATGTGCCGCAGGAGGCGCTACCGGTGGCCGGCGGCCATATGTGGGGCAGTGGCCGGCGTGATGCCGGCTGGACACGTGACGCTGCATGGCCGGCCACTGCCGCCCCCGGCGCGATCCAGGTCTTTCAGTATGGCGGCAGCATGGTCGGAGCGCCGGTGATCGATACCGCCGGGCGGATTATCTTCTGTACACGCCAGCGGCTGTATGTCATTGATGCCGACGGCACCCCCCTGTGGGACACACCACTGGCGCGTGTGCCGGCCGGCGGCCCGGCACTTGGAATCGACGGCTCGATTTATGTGGTGGATACCGGTGCCCGATTACTGGCATTTGGGCCGGAAGGCGAGCAACGCTGGGAATTCCAGGCGCGGGCGCGCGGCGAAGCGACTTCCGGGCCGGTTGTCGGGCCGGATGGCGTGATCTACTACACCATGATCGACCGGGTGCAGGCCGTAGACATGGCCGGCCATGCGATCTGGGTTTCGGCAACTGTCGATAGTTACCTCGAGGAGGAACCGCGGCTCACGGCCGACGGTGAGCTGGTGCTGTTGCGTGCAAGTGCCTTCGGCAGCGATGGTAGCGCACAACCGTATCGATTCGAAGAGCGTGCCGACGCCTTCAGTGATCCGCATTTTCTGGTTGGCGCTGATGGCGGTAATTACTACCGTAGTGGGCATCGCGTGGTGGCATGGCAGCCGCAGGGGAATGCGACCGAAACATTGTATAGCCTGAGCTGGGAGGGTTCACGCGTGACGATCGGGTATGCGAGTGATACCGGAGTAGCGCGGAATGGAACGGCATGGATGCTGTATGCCGGTGGATTGGGCGACGCCCGGCTGGTCTGGATCGGGCGTGATGGCGTGCTGCTGGGCAATCTGCCGCTTGGCCAGCGGCGTAGCCAGGTCGTAGCGGTTGGTGCAGCAGCCGAGCTGGTGATCTGTGGAATTGGCGCGCAGGGGGCCGAGTGTGGGCTGTTTGTACCAGGAATGGCCGACGCCGGCTGGCGCCTGCCACTCGGCGCGCCGGGGCAGGTTGTCGGTGGGGCATTGACCGATGAGCAACTGATCGTGACGACCGACGCCGGTGCGCTGGTGATTGTCTGGGCGCGGTCGGCCGACTGACACGGCAGAGGATTGGGTCGGGAGAGCCGCAAGGAGTGTGTGTGTAACGTACTGTCGCGTAAACGCGACAGCTTTGCTCTGGCGCTACCCAACA
>CALLZL010000605.1 GCA_937859575.1 uncultured Chloroflexota bacterium | reverse complement strand
TGCTCCAAGACCTGCGAGTCGGGCACTTGCTCCGGCTGCCTGCCGAACGCTATACCCCCGCCGGCCAGGCCATCCGTAGCCGCATCCTGACGATTGATGTCGAAGTGACCGATATCGACGGCCAGGTGATCGCGGCACAGGGGATCGTTAATCTCCACGAAGGCGCCTTCTATATCGGCATGCGCCCCGATGGTTATGTGGCTACGGCCGGTCACCGCCAGGCGATCGATCTGATAACCCTCGATCCACAGGGCAACCCGATCGGCAATCGCAGTATCAACGCCACCCTGTTCGCCCGCGAATGGTACAGCATCCGCGAACAGGGTGCCGATGGCCGGCTCTACTGGACATCACGCTATACCGATACACTGATCGAACGCACCGATCTGACTACCGATGCCGGCGGGCGCGGGCGGGTTGAGTTTACGATTCCGGCTGGTGGTTCGTACCGCATCGCGGCCGAATCACGCGACGACCGTGGCCGGCTGATCGCCTCCGATAGCTATATCTGGGCTACCGGCGACACGGTCTTCTGGGGTGTCGATGATACCAACCGTATCGATCTGATTGCCGATCGCACAAGCTATGCCCCCGGTGATACCGCCCGGGTGCTGGTAACGGCACCCTACCCCGGCATGACCGCACTGATCACAATCGAACGCGGTACGGTGGTCGAACATCGGCTGCATACGCTCCAGGGCACCTCAGAGCTGATCGACATTCCGATCAGCGCCGCGTATACGCCCAATGTGTATGTCGGGCTCACGCTCATTAAACCGCCTGGCAACCGCGAGGGTGATCCGAGTGTTCCCGAGTTGCGCGTCGGCCTGGTGAACCTGCCGGTCACCACCCGTGAACGCGAACTGACCGTTACCCTGACGCCCGACCGTAGTGAGTACGGCCCCCGCGACCGCGTCACCTATACCATTCGTACCAGCGACCACAGCGGTGCCGGGGTGCGCAGCGAAGTCTCACTGGCACTGGTCGACAAAGCCATCCTGACCCTTGCCGCCGATCCCAACCCATCGCTGATCGCTGCCTTCTTCGAACGGCGGCCGCTGGGTGTCTTGCAGGCTAACCTGCTGACCATTCTGGTGGATCGGGTGACGCTGCGGCTGCAGGAGGGTGACAAGGGCGGTGGCGGCGCTGCGATCGATGGAGATCTCCGCAGCGACTTCCCCGATACCGCCTTCTGGCAGGCTGATCTGATCACCAACGAGCGTGGCGAAGCACAGATCACAATCGACCTGCCCGACACCCTGACCACCTGGCGGATGACGGCCCGCGCCGTGACGACCGATACGCGTGTCGGCGAAGCAGTGGCCGATATCGTCGCCAGCCGGCCGTTGCTCTTGCGGCCAACGTTGCCACGCGTGCTGAGTGCCGGTGATCAGCCACGCATCCAGGCCGTGGTACAGAACACGACCGGTAGCGATCTGAATGCCACAGTGCGTATCGAAGCAAGTGCGCCGATCGGCATCCAGGGCAATACAACCCAACAAGTAACGGTGCCAGCCGGCGGCACAACCCTGGTGCACTGGCAGGCAAGCGTTGCCGAGCAGGCCGGCACGGCAACGATCAGCATTCGCGCCGAGGCCGGGGCCTGCGTGATGCCATCACTCAATCAATACAGGTGCAGCGGTATGTCACCGAAGAGGCAAGTGCCAGCGCCGGCCAGGTGATCGACCAGGTGGTCGAAACGATCATCCTCAGCCCGGCCAGCGCCGCCCATGGTGGGGAACTAACCCTCGAACTCGCACCCTCGCTTGCCGCCGGCGTCGGTGATGGGCTCGAACAACTTAGTGCACACCCCTACGACGGTGCCGAGCAGAGCGTGGGTACCTTCATCGCGCATGCGGCGCTGATCGGCGCATACCGCGATACCGGGATCAGCGATCCGGCACTGGTGCGCAGCTTCGAGCAGAACCTGACCCACGGCCTGCAGCGGCTCTATGCGCTGCAACAACTCGATGGCGGCTGGGCATGGTGGGGCAACGGCACAAGCCAACCTTACCTGACGGCCTATGTTGTACAAGGGCTGCTCGAAGCCCGTCGCACCGGGTACGATGTCGATGCGGCAACACTCGACCGGGCAGTGCGCTATCTCGAAGCAACCCTCGCCGCCGATGGGATCGCCGCAACCCAGGCACCCCTGCGGATCGCGCGCGGCGGCAGTGCCGATGCACGTAGCTATGTGCTGTTCGTACTGGCTGAGGCCGGGCGCGCCGATCGTGGCCGAGCTGTGGTGCTCTTCAACGAACGCAACAACCTCGGCATCTACGGCCGGGCCTACCTGCTCATGACACTCCACACGATCGGGAATGAAGACCAGCGGGTGAAGACCCTGATCGCCGAATTAATGGCTGCCGCGCACCTGACCACCGCCGAGGCGCACTGGGAAGAAGCCCAGATCGACTACTGGACCATGGGCAGCAACCTGCGGAGTACCGCGCTGGCGTTGCAGGCGCTGGTGCGTACCGATCCAGCCAACTTCCTTGTTCCGAATGCGGTACGCTACCTGATGAACCAGCGGCAGATCGGCTGGCGCAACACCCACGAGAAAGCCATTGCCATCCTGGCGCTTGCCGAATACATCCGGAACAGCGGCGATCTGTCGGCAGGCTACCGGTATCGCGCCGTACTCGGTAGCCAGCTGCTCGCCGATGGCGCGGTGAACCCCGACAATCTGCGCACCCTGGTACGGCACCATGTCGATCTCGCGCAGGTCGGGAGCGGTGCCCTACCGCTCAGCATCGAACGAACCGTCGGCGAAAGCGGGCGCGGCCGGCTCTACTATAGCCTGCGGCTACGTTCATTTACCCCGGCGGCACAGGTTGGCGCTCTTGATCGCGGCATCTCGATTGCCCGTCAGTATGTGGCTGTCGATAGTGCAACCCTGAGCCCGACCGGCACGCTGATCGATACGGCCGAGGTTGGGCAGATCGTACAGGTACGCCTCACCATCAGCAGCGAAGCCGAACTGCGCTTTCTGACGATTGATGATCCGCTGCCGGCCGGGCTCGAAGCACTCGACTCAAGCCTGCGTACCAGTGGTGCCGCCGGGCGCAACCCGCAGCTCGAAAGCAGCGACGACCCATGGCCGGCGTGGTGGTATCTCGATCGCAGTGAAGTACGGGATGGGCGCACCGCGCTCTTTGCATCCTATCTGCCACGTGGTACGTATACCTTCACATATCTTGCACGGGCAGCCGTGCCGGGGAGCTTTCAGGCGGCACCCAGCCGCGCCTACCAGACCTACGCTCCCGAGGTGTTCGGCCGCAGCGCCGGTGCGGTTTTCACCATCCTGGCACCTTAACAGCGCATAATGGAGCAACTCGATGATCGATTATCAGCGCCATACCATGACACTGCTGTTTGATGTTCCGGCCGCACTTGCCGCCGACCCCGAACGCATGGCAGATCTGCTCAACCTGATCGCCACCCGGATCACCGACCTGATCGATAGTGATCCCGCGCTCCAGCACACCATGCGCAGCAGCGGCATTGATGCCGGCTGGGAACCCGGCAGCTGGGAATAGCGCGATCGCGCCCCTGGCATCCCTGTGTCGTGGGCAACATACCGCGGCCATTGGCTGCACAGGGACAATCGACCAAGGAACTACGAGTACAATTCGTATAAATTGTACAACCTATTTGCATTGACAATGTCACTTGTCTGATGATAATATCACCTTAACACACGATTTTAACGATTCACGATAGTTCTATGCCCAGGTGTGACCATGCAATGTCACACCTGTTGGATGCCAATCGTCTGGCATGAAGCACGTGTATGGTCACGAAACCTGCAGCGTGCTTTTGGTGCATCAGTGAGAGGCCAAAGAGTTTGAGCATCCACCGACCGCAGCGTCTCAACCTGACACAGCAATGTGCCGAGAGCATGAAGCGGCACGTGGTAGAGCAGCATCTGAAGCCGGGGGATCGGTTGCCGACCGAGCAGGAATGGGTTGAAAAGCTCGGCGTCAGCCGGCTTGTTGTCCGCGAGGCATTACAAATGCTGGCCGGCAGTGGGCTGATCGATGTACAACAAGGGCGTGGGGCGTTTGTCCGCGATACATCAAGTATCAGTGTGTTCGACCAGCTCACTTTCGGGCTGGATCTTGAGCAGTTGAGCTATACCGATGTTATTGAGGCGCGTGCCATGCTGGATCTGGCGGTCGTTGAGCTCTGCATGTACCGGGCTGATCCGACGGCGCTTGAGGATCTCGAACAGCTGATCAACCGGCTCGAACAGGCGATCGTGCAGAAGCAGCCGCACGAGCATTTGCATCGGGCATTTCACTATCGGATGTTGCAGGCTGCCGGCAATCCGCTCATCGAGCGTGTCGGCATAGCACTGATGGATGCCTTCTGGCGGATCGGTGATACGGTGCCGAACCTGGTGCAGTATCACAACGGCGATACCGTTCATTCACATCGCGAGCTCCTGGCGGCCATTCGCGAGCGGAATCTCGAACGTTCGCGCGAAGTCGTCGCTGCACATTTACCATATGAGGCGGGCATGACCTACCTCTTCCCTCTTCTTCGGCTCATAACGGCACATGAGCGCCGTTCTGAGATAGACGCTCACGGTTCGATTCCTGAGTGAAAGGAACAGACACCCATGGAGAACCAGGACAAGCCAAAGGTCGGGAGTGGTCGCTCGCTGTCGCGGCGTTCATTCCTGCGCGCAGCCAGCGCCGGGGCCGGTATGTTCGTGCTTGCCGCATGTGGCGGTGGCGCACCGGCATCGCCGACCGCTGCTCCGGCTGCGCCGCCGACCGCCGCCCCGACACTGGTGCCGATCGTCGATCAGGCAACCCCGGCCCCGGCACCGACGGCTGCCCCGGCACCGACGGCCGCAACCGCCGACGCGCCGACAACCGTCAATGGCGTAACATTGCCGGCCGATGCCGGCCCGGTCGAGCAGCAGGTGTATGTGCGCTACTTCGACAACACCGCCACCTTCACCACCATCGACTTCATGGTATCGGTGTATAACGGTGGTGGGAACGCACTGCGCGACCTGCTTTCGGATGCGCTCATTCGCCTCGACCGCAACTTCATCCCGCAGCCGGGCGCAGCCACCAGCTGGAGCTCGAATGCAGATGCAACGGTCTGGACATTCGAGCTGGATCCGAACCTCATGTGGAACGATGGCACGCCGGTTACCGCCGACGATTACGTCGCCACATTCCAGTTCTCGGGCAGCCCGGAAGCTGCGTGGGACTTCGCCTGGTACTACAGTGCCCCCGGTGCGCTGAAGAACTGGGACAAAGCGCTCGCCGGCGAGGTGCCGCCGACCGATATCGGTGTGCGCGCCGATGGCCCGCATCGTGTAATCTTCGAGACCGAGACCCCTGCACCGTTCCTGCCGGCCAAGCTGATGTACAGCGCGCCGCTGCAGAAGAAGCAGCTCGAAGCCGTTGGCCCGCTCTACAACAACCGCGTCGAGACAACCGTCTCCTCCGGGCCGTTCGTGCTGTCGGAGTGGCGTATCGGTGAGCGGCTGGTGTATGATGCCAACCCGGATTACAAGGGAACCAACAAGCCCTACTGGCAGAAGCTGATCAACATCGGTGCCCGCCCCGAGCCCTTCTCCGCCGGTTATCAGGCTGGTGAAGTGGATAATGAACCCGGCGATTACCTCACAGCCGCCGACAACGAGATCATTCGTGCCGATCCGGATCTGTCGCAGCAGGTGAAGCTCACCGCGCAGGACTTCCGCACCGACTACCTGTTCTTCGACTGCCAGAACCCGCCGTTCAACGATATTCGTGTGCGGCAGGCCTTCGGCCATATTATCGACCGCGACAGCATCATCGCCAATATCGTCACACCGACGCAGGCCATCCCGGCCTATTCGTTCCTGATGCCCGGCTTCCCCGGCTCGAACTCGGAAGCCCTGTCGAGC
This sequence comes from uncultured Chloroflexota bacterium, assembly GCA_937859575.1. GTDB lineage: Bacteria > Chloroflexota > Chloroflexia > Chloroflexales > Roseiflexaceae > CALLZL01. The sequence goes on along the minus strand of CALLZL010000605.1, from coordinate 5,556 downwards.
ATTCAGTCCTACGATCCGGACAAAGCACGCGCACTGCTTGCCGAGGCCGGTTACGAGGGTGGGGCCGGCTTCCCGAAGATCGAGCTGTGGCTGCGTAGCGAGCCGCCCATCCGTCAGGCGGTGGCCCAGGCGATTGCCGCAACCATCAACCAGGAGCTGGGGATCGAGATTGAAGTGTCGAACAAGGAGTTCGATACCTTCATGGCGGCGCTCAATGCCAAGCCGACGCAAGTTCAGTTTGGTATGGTTTCGTATGGTATCGACTACCTCGACCCATCGAACATGCTCGGTGTATGGCTTGCAACTGGCCGCCACAACTGGTGGAACGCAACCTACGACGAGATGGTGCTCAGGGCTTCCGAGCTGGCCGATCCAACCGAGCGCATCCAGATCTTCCAGGATGCCGAGCGGCTGATGGTCGAAGAGGCTCCGGCGGTCTGGATCTATCACCGCACGGTGGCCGACGTCCTGAAGCCGTATGTCAAGGGCGATGCGCTGCTGCCCAATAGTGGTGGTTTCTCGGGCATTCAGTGGCCCGGCATCAGCGCCTATAGCAACAACGTCAGCACGTTGTACATGGACAACACCGTGACTGAGTTGCGCCCGAATCCGCCGCGCTAGGCGTCTTTCCTCCAGACCATGACAGTTGTGGTGGAGCGGTGGGGTTGCCCATCGTTCCACCACAACCGTGTTCATGCCCGTCGTTCACCCGTTGATCGCAACACACAAAGCCATCCAGCACACATCATGGGAGTCACTGCATGGTTGCTTACCTCGTCAAGCGTATCGCCGGCCTCGCTGTCGTCTTCTTCCTCGTCTCGGTCGTTGCATTTGTTCTGATGCATTCGATTCCGGGCGGGCCGTTCGACGAGGCCCAGATGCCGTTGCCACCCGCTGCCAAGGCAAATATCATGCGGAAGTATGGCCTCGATCAGCCATGGCATATACAGTACTTCAACTACATGAGCAATGCATTGCGCGGTGATTTCGGGATCTCGTTCGCCAGCCCAAGCGAGACGGTCATCGAGCTTATTTCGCGTACCTGGCCGGTAAGTATCACGCTTGGCGGCATCACCGTGGTTGTCGCCCTCGGCGGCGGCATCATCCTTGGCATTCTTGCCGGGGTACGGCAAAACTCATGGATAGATTATGTGGTTACATTCCTGGCGGCGATGGGGTTGACGATCCCCAATTTCGTGATCGCGCTCTGGATGATTCTGTTGTTTGCCGTTCAGCTGCGCTGGTTGCCGATCGGCGGCTGGGGCGATGACTGGCGGCAGGTGATCATGCCGATGATCGCCCTTGGCCTTGGCCCGATGGGTATTGCCGCGCGCTATACCCGCGCCAGCCTCGCTGATGTTTTCACCTCGGATTATATCCGAACGGCACGTGCCAAAGGCCTCAGCGAATATATGGTTGTGATGCGCCATGCCGTCAAGAATGCGCTCATTCCGATTATTACGGTACTCGGCCCGCGGGTACCTGATCTGATTACCGGTACGATCTTCATCGAAACGATGTTCCGCGTACCCGGGCTCGGTAAGTTCTTCGTCACAAGTGTGGTCGACCGCGACTATCCGATGATTATGGCGGTGATGTTGCTGATCGCCGGCCTCTGGGGTCTGGTGTACCTGCTGACCGACCTGCTTTATACAGTAATCGATCCACGCGTACAACTGGCCTGACTGTAGGAAAGAATCATGAGTGCTGTCGTCTCTGGAGCCGAAGAACCGCGGATCGTCCAGGATCCGATCGCTGCCCGCCCGCCAAGCAATCTGTGGCGTGATGCTGCGATTCGCTTTTCGAAGAACAAGCTGGCCATGGGCGCGCTGTTCATTGTTGCGGCGATGATTTTTACAGGCATCTTCGCCAATTTTCTGGCACCGCAGTCGTATAGTTTTGCCCGGCTCGCCGATGCGCGCCTCTTTCCCGGTGATCGTGGGTATCTGCTCGGTACCGACGAGGTAGGCCGCGACCTGCTCAGCCGGCTGATCTATGGGGCGCGGATTTCACTGATCGTCGGTTTCTCGGTGCAGGGCATTGCGCTGCTGGTCGGCGTATCGCTCGGCCTGCTGGCCGGCTTCCTCGGCGGCTGGGTCGATTTCCTGGTGATGCGGGTGATCGAGGTGTTTACGGCGATACCGCAGCTCCTTTTTGCGCTGTTTCTGATCTCGATCTTCGGCGGCGGGCTCTTTAATGTAATCTGCGCCATCGGCCTGATCGGCTGGGTCGAGATCTGCCGTATCACCCGCGCTCAGTTGATCTCGTTGCGCGAAAAAGAGTTTATCGAAGCCGCTCGTGCGGTAGGGGTGCCCAACTTCCGCATCGCGGTGCGCCACCTGCTGCCGAATGCGCTCACACCACTGATTATTGCCGTCACACTGGGCATTCCGACGGCGATCTTTACCGAGGCCGGCCTCAGTTTCCTCGGCCTTGGTATCAACGACCCACTGCCCAGTTGGGGCAAGATGGTCGGGAACTCCTTCTCGTATATTCGGGTCTACTGGCATCTTGGGCTCTTCCCCACGCTGCTGATTGCGCTGACGATGCTGAGTTTCTCGTTCGTCGGCGATGGCTTGCGCGATGCACTGGATCCGCGCCTGCGGAAGTAGAGCCGGGTTGCGGCATACTGGTGCAGTTGCTGTACTGCTCGACCAGTATGCCGCCTGCTTGCTCCGGCACGGGTATGCCTGTTTACTCGGTATTCCACAGCTCGCGCATCTCACTCGATGTCTCCAACAGTTCATCGAGCTTCCCCACTGCCGCCACCCGGCCATTGTGCAGCACGATGATCTGGTCGGCGCGGCGGAGCGCTGCCCGCCGATGCGAGACGGCGAGCAGCGTGCGCTGCTGATCGCGTGCCGCAAGGCGCGCCCATAGCAACTCCTCGGTCTCGACATCCAGCGCACTTGAGAGATCATCAACCACCAGAAGTTCGGCGTTGCGCACGAACATGCGCGCGGCTGCGGTACGCTGCATCTGCCCACCCGAAAGGCGTACGCCACGCGGGCCGACGATTGTGTCGAGGCCGTGTTGCAGTTGGGCGAGATCCGGTTCGAGCACAGCAGCCCGCAGCGCAGCTGCCAGATCGACCTGTGCCGGATCGATGCCAAGCAGGATGTTGTCGCGCAGCGAGGTGCTGAAGAGCCGCGGCACCTGCGGGGTGTAGGCGCTTCGCGGCGGCACAAACCAGCCGGCCGGATCCTCAACCAGCTGCCCTTGCCAGCGGATCTCGCCGGCATCGCGCGGCAAAAGGCCGAGCAACACGCGCAGCAGGGTTGTTTTGCCGCTCCCGATCCGCCCGCTGATGATCGTGAACGACCCAGGCGGCAATACCAGGTCGATCGTGCTGATCCCACGCCCGCTCGACGGATGCAGATAGCTCAGGCCACGTGCGGTAAGTAATGGCACGCCCGCCGCCGCCGCAGGCCGGCTGCTGCCGATCAGCGGCGGTGCCGCCAGCGCCGGCGGTGCGATCAGCGCTATGGGCGGTTCACCAGGGATCAGTTCGGTCAATCGCTCGATTGCCGCCGCCTGCTGCCGGTAATCGCCAAGGAAGGTGCCGATCAGCGAAGGAAAGCCGGCGGTATACCAGAGGTATGTCACGAAGAGCGCAAAATCGCCGACGGTCAGCGCCCCGCTGCTCATCTTCTGCCCGGCCAGCAGCAGCACCACGCCGATCCCAAGTGTGCCGCCGATCCCCCAGAAGGAATCGAGCGCATCACGCAGCAGCCGTTCGCGAACCGCCGTACGGCCACGCTCACGGTTCAGATCGGCAAAATAACGCACTACATTGGCCTCGGCACCGGCGATCTTGACGGCCTGCACAGCACCGAAAATCTCACCGAGAAAGCCGGCAACCCGGTCGGAGGCCCGGCTCTGTGCATGCCAGTATTCCAACAGGCGCGACCAGCCGAGCCGTGCGATCCCGATCGTCAGCAGCAATGGCAGAAACACAACCAGCGTGACGGTCAGATCAATGGTAGCCATAACGATCACTGCCAGCACAAAGCCGATCCCTTCGCCGGCCACATGCGGCAACCAGGTGGGGAAATCGCACACCTCAGCGACATCGTTATCGTAGCGGTTGACAGCCTCGCCGGCCGGTAGCGGTGGCGGCAAGGCCCCGGGCTGACGCAACTGCGCCCCGAGCAGATTCTGGTGCAGCCAGACACCGCTGCGGCGCTTGAAGACGATTGCATACCAGATATCGGGGAACGAGGTTGCCAGCTTCGCCACGCCGACCGCCACATAGAGTGCGATCAGCGTCCAGACTCCCGGGAGTGCAACCACCACCCCGGTCATACTATCGAATACGGCACGTTCGATCAGGCCAAGCGCCACCGGTGCCATACTAAAAAGGATGTGGCAGATACTATGCAGCAGATACTGGCGCGGGTAGGCCGTGATCAAAGCACGGTTGAGCTTCCATGTTGAAATCATGCCAGCACCTCCTGCATGCCGACCCGCAACAGATTGCTGAATTGCGACTGTGGATCGGCCAGCAGCATCCGGCGTGCCCCATACTCAGCGATCCGGCCTTGATCAAGAATCATGATCTGATCGGCACGCTGAACCGTCTGCAGCCGGTGAGCGATAATGATCGCCGTACGCCCGGCAAGCAACCGATCAACCGCCTGTTCGAGCAAGCGCTCGGTGGCTGGATCAAGCCGCGACGAGGCTTCGTCGAGGATGACAAGCCCCGGATCGCGCAAGAGCACCCGGGCAAATGCCAGTAACTGCGCCTCGCCGGCCGAAAGGCCCATCCCACCGGCACCCAGATTGGTTGCCAGACCGGCAGGCAACGACTCGACCCATGCACGCAATCCGAGTTCATCAAGCGCGGTAAAGATGCGCTGGTCGTCGATCCGATCATTGAAGAGGGTCAGATTGTCGCGCACACTGGCCTGAAAGATCTGCACCTCTTGCGTTACCATGCCGATCCGTGCTCGCACATTATCGAGCGCCAGATCGGCCAGCAGGTGGCCACCAAGCCGGATCCGGCCGGACGATGGATCATACAGCCGGAACAGCAAACGTGTCAGTGTCGATTTGCCGCTACCAGTGCGCCCGAGCAGGCCAAGCACCTGGCCTGGTTCGAGCGCGAAATTCAGCTCGTGCAACACCACTCTGGTATCGCTTTCGTCGTCGCGATAGGCGAACGAGACATCGGTAAACGCAACCGACAGCGGGCCGGCTGGTAGTGGTGCCGGATGGTCGGTTTCGCGCACCAGCGGCTGAAGTGCGAGCAGTTCGGATACCCGGCCGAGTGCTGCTCCGGCGCGTTGCAAATCTTCCAGCTGCACCCGGATGCCTTCGAGCGGCTCGGCAAGCATACCGATATAAAAGACGATCAGAAAGGCTGTACCGATAGTGGCTTCGCCACGCATATAAAGATAGGCCCCGATCGCCAGGCCCAGAGCATACCCGACCAGTGAAAGAAAACTGGTGATGACGAAGGTCAGGTTGGTTGCCATGAGTGCCCGCAGCTCGTAGCGCATACGCTGCACGCCAAAGTGCGCCACCCCGGTCATCGTGACCGGTGCGGACGATCCG
>CALLZL010000604.1 GCA_937859575.1 uncultured Chloroflexota bacterium | reverse complement strand
TGCAACCGGCAGGCTGGAGTGGCGGGCGGCGAACAACCAGCGTGTCTGGCCCGGGATCGTCGTGGCCGACCTCGACGGCAACGGCCACCACGAGATTGTTGTTGGGCGCGGCGGCAACCAGTTGACCGTGTACGACCGGTTTGGGGCAACCGTGTGGGCGCGCAATCCGTTTTCGGGCGGTGAGGTACGAACACTCGCGGTCGAAGATCTCGAACAGAACGGCACGCTGGAGGTGATTGTCGGGCGGGCAAGCGGTGGTGCCACCGAACAGGTGAATGTCTCCGAAGCCGACGGCCGTGTGCGGAACGGCTGGCCGGCGCGGCGTGCCGCCGAAAGTGCGATCGGCTACGGTTGGGGCATGTATAACCAGAATGTCACAATCGCCGATCTCAACGGCGACGGCACCAAAGAGATCATTGCGCCGACCGACACCCACTATATCACCGGGCTTGATCGCAATGGCAACCAGTTGCCGGCCAGCCCGATCTTTGGCGCGGGGAAGGTCTGGAGCCAGGTCGGTGTACATCTCGATCATCAGGTCGATCTGCGCGGCTATGCCAACTGTGGCAGCGAACATCGGCCCAATTTCGCCAACAGCGCCCCGGCAATTGCCGATGTTGATGGCGACGGTAGCCTCGAGATTATTGTTGTCGGTGATGTCTATAATTGTGCGATCGGTGATCCGGCGGGCGATCTGTTCCAGATTCCCTGGATTCTCAACGATGATCGAACACGCTGGAGTGGCAGCGGGTATGACTGGACGATCCTGCCGCTTGCGGCACCCGGCAGTGGCCCACTGTCGCAGGATTATACCGTCATCCAGAATGCGGCTATTAATGTCGTGGTTGCCGATCTCGACGGCGACGGCGAGAAAGAGATTCTCTACCCATCGTATGATGGCCGATTGCATGCCTACTGGCTTGACAAAACCCAGCACGGCAACTGGCCGTTCGATATACCGGGCAGTGGCATTCGCTTTGCTGCCGAGCCGATTGTTGTCGATCTCGATGGCGACGGCAAGGCGGAAGTCATTGTTACCTCGTGGCCCGAAAATGGCGGCGGGCGCATTGGCCGGCTGCACATCCTCGATCATCTCGGCAATCAACTGCATGCCGTCGATCTCCCGGCACCCCGCAGTGGTAGCTGGAATGGCGGCCTTGCTGCGCCGATGATCGGCAATATCGATGGAGACGCCGATCTCGAACTGGTGATCGGCACGGTCGCCAGCGGTGTGGTGGCCTATGATCTGCCGGGTAGCGCCGCTGCGCGTATTCTGTGGGGCACTGGCCGTGGTAGCCTGAAGCGCAGCGGCGTGGCAGCCGCAGAAGGGATGGCCTTGGTTGCCGAGCGGCGCACGCTGGCGCTTGATCCGGCGGCGCAGCGCATGATCGGCCTGCGCCTGCTTGGCGAAACAGGGATCGGTCAGGTGCAACTCAGCGTGGCCGTGGTGCCGCCCGGGCCGATCGTGAGCCTTGGCCAGAACCAGTTGACCCCGCCGGCGAATACGACCCTGACGATTACGGCACCGACCGCAGCGGCGGCGGCCAGCCTGCATACGATCACGATCACGGCCGAAAGCACAACCGTGAGCCGTAGTACAACGATCGAGGTGTTGATCGGCGGCTCGCACACCATGCTACCGCGGCTTGGCAGGTAGGGGGCGGATGCCTCGGGGTTGCCGTGTTCGCCACACCCGGCGGCTCGTTGCACCATGGTGCGGCAGTTGGGCGATCTTGCCAGAACGCACAGGCTCTGGCCGTGGCATGGCCGCAAACCCGGATCAAAGCGCCACATGCTATAATGCCAGCGAAACCTTTTACACTACTGGTGCCCTATGGCAAGCCTCACCAACCGCGAAATTGCGGATGTCTTCTATGCAATTGCCGATACGCTCGAGATCCTGGGCGAAGATCGGTATCGTATTCAGGCCTACCGGCGTGGTGGCGACGCGGTTGTTGACCTCCCATCGCCGCTTGCCGCCTACCGCAACCGTGGCGAACTCGAAGCTATCGCGGGGATCGGCAAGGCGATTGCTGATAAGATCGGCGAGCTGCTTGATACCGGTGAGCTACAGTTCTACCTGAAACTCAAGGCACGTGTGCCGCCTGGTGTCCGCGAATTGCTGCGCGTGCCGCATCTAGGCGCCAAGAAGGCCGGACGGCTCTATAGTGAGCTTGGGATCGCCAGCCTTGCCGATCTGAAAGCTGCGGCTGAATCGGGCCGGCTCAACACCATCAAAGGGTTTAGTGCGAAGACTACCGCCGGTATTCTTGAGGGAATCGCCCAGGTTGAACAGCGTGATCTGCGCACGCTGCTGTTTAATGCGCTACACACCGCCGAGAGCCTGATCGATGCACTCCGGCAGGTTCGGCCCGACCTGCAGATCGCCTATGCCGGTAGCCTGCGGCGTGGCCGGGCGACGATCGGCGATCTCGATCTGCTGGCAGCCGGGCCGGATCCGGCCGCGATCATTCGGGCGTTTACCACGCTACCGGTGGTGGCACGGGTTGATGCCGCTGGCGATCAGAAGGCGACTATTCTGCTGCAAAATGGCCAGCAGACCGATCTGATCGCAGTTGAGCCGGCAAACTGGGGTTCGGCACTGCTACATTTCAGCGGCAGCCGGGCGCATAATATCCGCTTTCGCGAACTGGCGCTGGCACGTGGCCTCAGTTTCAGCGAACATGGCTTTCGCCGCGACGACGGGAGCATGCTGCGCTGCGCCACCGAGGAAGATGCCTATGCGGTGCTGGATCTTCCCTGGATACCGCCCGAGTTACGCGAAGACAATGGTGAGTTCGAGGCGGCCCGCGCCGGCCGGTTGCCACAACTTGTGACCCAGCAAGCCCTTGGTGCAGATCTGCACATGCATAGCAACTGGAGCGATGGCCGGGCGAGTATTCGTGATATGGCCAGCCGTGCCCGGCAGCTTGGCTACCATACGATCGCCATGACCGACCACAGCGCCTATGTTCCTATAACCAACGGCCTTGATGCCCAGCGGCTGCGGGCGCAGGCCGCAGAGATCGCTGCGCTGAATGCCGAATATGCCGCCGCCGGCGATCGGTTTCGCATCCTGCATGGCATCGAGGTTGATATCCTGCCCGACGGCGAACTCGCGCTGCCCGACGAGATACTGGCAGCGCTTGATATCGTCGTCGCATCGCCGCATGTCAGCCTGCGCCAGCCGGCCGAACAGGCAACCGAGCGCCTGCTGCGTGCCATCCGCAACCCACATGTCGATATCATCGGCCACCCGACCGGCCGGTTGATCGGGCAGCGTGAAGGGCTGCCGATCGATATCGATGCGATTGCAACCGCAGCAGCTGAAACCGATACGTTGCTGGAGGTCAACAGCGGACCGGATCGCCTGGATCTCGACAGCAGCCTGGCGCGGCGGGCGCTCGAACTCGGTGCCCGGCTTTCGATCAATAGTGATGCGCATCATCCCGACAACCTCGCATGGATCCGGCTGGGTGTGATCACCGCACGGCGCGGTTGGGCCGATGCGGCGCTGGTGGCCAACACATGGGATGCCGATCAGTTGCGTGGATGGCTGCAACGTTGAGAGATGAAAGGGAGCGTTATGGCCTCTATTTTTACCAGAATCGTGCTTGGCGAGATCCCGGCGATCAAAATCTATGAAGATGATGCAACACTGGCGTTTATGGATATCAGCCCGGCGAGCCGTGGCCATACCCTGGTGATCACCAAAGCAGAGCATGCCGATCTGATCGGGATGCCGGCCGAGCTTGTCGCACAGGTGGCGCGTACCGTGCAGCATGTCGCGCAGGCGATACATACTGCGCTCGCACCCGACGGCATCAATATTATCCAGAATAACGGTGCGGCTGCAGGCCAGACGGTCTTCCACTATCATGTGCATATTATTCCGCGTTGGGAAGGGGATGCCGTGCTCAAGCTCTGGGCGCCGCAAACCGTCGCGAGTGTGGAGTTGCAGGAGATCGCCGATCGGATCCGGGCGGGCCTGCGTTAAACGAGGAGCCACCATGGCAGATCAGACCGACACCCGTGAGAGTCGCCGCAGAGAGGCGGCGCGTGCTCGTCGTGCTGCGCTTTCGGCGATCATGCTGTTGCTGTTGTTGCTGCTCATTCTGTTGCTGATCGCCGCAGCAACCGAGCGTTCCGATATTCTGCGGTTTGCCGAAAGTACCCTGCCGATCAGTGCCCCGGTGGCGGTTTCGCTCGGGTTGCAGCCGCGGTTTGGCGTGGCGCGGGCCGATACGCTGAGCGTGGTAGCGCCGGCTGCATACCCGGTTGTGACGCCGGTGACTGATGTGGCGATCGTGCTGCCGCTCGCAGAAGAACCCCAGGCTACGGTGGCACCCACGAATAGTGCTGCCGATACCGCCCTGCTGGCAGCTATCGAACCGCGGCTACTCGACTTCTACCTACAGCGGGGCGGGGTGGCGATCTTCGGCCGCCCCCTAGCACCGGCGGCACCGGCCGGCGAGCGGGTAGTGCAGTGGTTTGAATATGCCCGGCTCGAAATCGTGCCTGGCCCTGATGGTTCGGCGCAGATCGAGATCGCACCACTCGGGCGTGAATACACCGCCCGAATCGAATTCCCAACCCAGATGCCGTTTGCCGACCAGCCGGATGCACGCTACTTCCCCAACACCGGCCACGGGCTGGTCGGGCCGTTTCTGAGCTTCTGGAATACGATCGATGGTGCGGTGGTGCTTGGCGAACCGATCAGCGATCAGGTGCAAGAGATCCTGGGGGATGGTACAATTCATACTGTGCAGTATTTTGAGCGTGGCCGGATCGAACATCATCCGGTGCGCGCCGGCACCACGACCGAATACCAGATCGGTGCCCTTGGGCGCCTGCTCTTCACCAGGCAGGCCGGGCCGGAACTGCTCCAACCCGCACGCCCCACACCGGTTCCGTAACTACCACCACGGACGGCCTGCAGGTACCCTATTCGGCATATGCAGGTACAGGAGCATCCATGGAGCAACGAGTCGTTGAGTTTATCAAAGCGCTGCGCCATGCCGGCGTGCGTATTTCGGTTGCCGAAAGCATCGACGCCATGCGCGCCATCGATGCCGCCGGGGTTGGCGAGAAGGACTGGTTTCGCATGGCGCTGCGCACCACACTGGTGAAGGAGTCGCACGATCTGGCATCGTTCGACGAACTCTTTCCGCACTATTTCGGCAGTGGTGCGCCGCCCCCCATGCAGGCCCCAGGCGGCGGCATGTCGCCCGAAGATCGCGAGAAACTGGCCGACATGCTCGAACAGCTACTGGCCAACATGACCCCCGAGCAACTACGGCAGCTCTTTGCCTCGATGATGCAGGGCGAGGGAATGAGCCGCAGTGAGATCCAGCAACTCCTGGCCGAATCGACCAGTGTCAACAGCATGCGGCCGGGGACACCCGGAGCATGGGCGGCACGGCGGGCATTGCGTGATCTTGAGTTCGACCGGCTCGAACAGTTGCTGCAAGAACTGCTCGAACAGCTGCGCCAGCAGGGTGTACCGGAAGACGATCTCCAGCAGCTTGCCGAAGAGGCACGTGAGAACCGCAATGCCCTGGGCCAGCAGATCGCCGAAGAGGCGGCCGCCGGTGCGCAGCGGCGTTCGCTTGATGAAGAAGAACGTCAGAAACCGTCGTTTGACGACATGCTCGATCAGCCGATCGAACATCTGCAGTATGCCGAGGAGGATGACCTGCGGCGGATCGTGGCGCGTTTGGCGGCACAACTACGCTCGCGGGCAGCGCTGCGTCAGCGACGCGCCAGCAAGGGGACACTCGATGCCAAGCGCACCATCCGCAACAATCTGCGCTATGGGGCCGTGCCGATCGAGATCATGCACCGCCAGCGCCACCTCAAACCCCGGCTAACAATCATCTGCGATGTGTCGGGCTCGATGCGCCCGGTTGCCAGTTTCATGCTGTTGCTGGTGTATGCGCTACAGGATCAGATCAGCCGCCCCCGGCCGTTCGTCTACTATCGCACGATCGCCGATGTAACGGCCGATTTCAATGAGCTGCGGCCCGAACAGGCGGTGCAGGTGGTACCAGGGCGGGTACGGGGCGGCCCATACCAGACGAGCCTGGGAAGTTGTCTGACGACCTTCACCCGTGATCATCTTGATGCGATTGATCGCCGCACGACGGTCATCTTTCTCGGCGACGGTGATGATCACATGGGGCCACCCAACCCACGCGCCTTCGATGCTATCAAACAGCGTGCCCACAAGATCTTGTGGTTCAACCCCGAGCACCCGTATCGTTGGGGGCGTGAAGACAACCACATGCATGTGTATGGGCCGCTGTGTGATGCGGTACACCATGTGGGGAATTTGCGCCAGCTTGCGGCTGCCGTCGATACGCTGTTCAGTTAGCGGCAGTCGGCCGGGGTGGCCGAGCTTTATAGCGAAGTGCAGAAGTATTGATCGGTGCAGGAAGCCTGATAGAATCATACCCCCGATTCTGTTCTGATGCCGCCATCTATCTCCGCGCTGAGCGCGGGCCGCTCCTGGTTCGGCGGGAATTACCCGCGTCGCCGTTACGGCTGCGATGCGAACGAGCGCGGTGGTGCATACGCAGCCGAAGCTGCTCCCACACGATGAGCCCGCCCCACGCACCTTGCTCCCCATCAGCCGGCGCAGTCGCCTGGCCGCCGGCATCACTGCCGACGCCGGTGCGCTCTTACCGCACCCTTTCACCCTTCACCTGTGCCCGCAGGCCATCGGCAGGTCTGCTCTCTGTTGCCGTCTTGCGTCGCACCGGCATTACTGCCGGTACGCCCCTGCTTGCTGTTTCGCAGGGCAGCCTTCCGATCGCATGCGATCGGCCGAGGAGTCGGGAAGTTCCTCTGGAGTTGCCCCCAGCGGCGGCGTTCTATCAGGCCACTTCCATTGCGCATCTCATGCGCTTATGTCTATTATAGCACTGCTGGAGCTGCTGTGTGCTGGCAGGGCCGCAGTGTTATGCCAGCCGTTCGGCGAGGAAGCGCTCGATCCGCGGCACAAGGGCGCTGCCAACCTCTTCCTGCACGAAATGGCCGGCATCGGCATAGGTTTCGGTTTCGGCATGGCGCAGCACTTCCTGCCAGCGAGCAAGAAACTTCGGCCCAAAGGCGATATCCTTCATGCCCCACAACAGCAGCGCCGGCAGGTCGGCGATGCGCTCACGCCGTTGCCACAGGCTTTCGTACCAATCACCGGCCCCCACGAGTGCCTGTACCCAGCCCCACGCACCATGACGCTCGGCAGGGGTGCTGAAGGGTGCTGTGTAGTGGCGATGGATGGCAGGGGTCAGTTTACGACGATCTCCATACGTCATGGGCAACAGCATGCGCGGCGAGATGTTCTGCTGCAAATAGAGCCAGCGCCCGATGGCACTGTTCATCAATTTACCGGCCGGCGGAATCGCAAAGGCACCTTCCATCGGCCACATCATGGTGTTGAACAGCACCAGCGCCCGGATGCGCTCGGGCTGCTCGATCGCCAGCGGCAGGCCCACCGGCCCGCCCAGGTCGTGCACCATCAAGACGAACTCATCGAGCCCCAGGTGATCGAGTAGTGCCGCCAGATTGGCGGCATGCCCCGCCGGCCCGTAGGCCCAGTCGGCCGGCTTGTCGGAAAGCCCGAAGCCGATGTTGTCGGCGGTAATACAGCGATACTGCCCACGCAGCCCCTCGACCAGATGGCGATAGAGAAACGACCAGCTCGGCGTGCCATGTACCATGACAATCGGTACCCCCCGCCCTTCATCCAGGTAGTGCATTCGCCCGGCGGGAAGTTCAAACCAGCGCGACTGAAAAGGGTATATCTGCCGATCAAGCCAGGCCGGATCCGCATGATCAGCCCGCTGTGCCACCTGCGTGAGTATAGAATTATGCATGCACTGCTCCTTTTTGAATGAACGGTCATTCAATTATAAAATGCTTTGGCACGAATTTCAAGTAGCATTTTGGCATGCGCACCCAAAAGTAGGCTACAATAGCGAGTATGAACACACCTGTTACTCGCTGTGGCTGGGCGGGCGATGATCCGCTCTATATCGCCTATCACGACCATGAGTGGGGCGTGCCGGTGCACGATGATCGGCGGTTGTTCGGGGTTTTGATTTTCGGAGGGGCGCGGGCCGGCCCGCGCGCCCCCGCGGGGGGGGGGCGGGGGGGGGGGGGGGCCCCCCCCCCCGGGGGGGGGCCCCCCCCCCCGCCGCGTCCGCGGGGACGAGCTCGCGTCCGAGGCCCGCCAGGAGCACCGGCGGTGGCGCGGGGGCGTCGATCTCGAGCC
>CALLZL010000603.1 GCA_937859575.1 uncultured Chloroflexota bacterium | reverse complement strand
AAAGGGAGAAGGAAGCCTACCGATAGCCGCTGCGCCCTCGATTGTAGCACCGCGACGAGGCGGATGTAAACCTTCTCTTGCCACTCTCCCGGCATGCGAGTGCTACAATTTTGCGGTCAGGAATCGGCTGCGCGATCGATGTATTTCAGGCAGCCGTTGCGCCGGGAGAACGACATGCTCGATCTGACTCTGTTGCGCCATGGGCGCTCGAGCGGCGATGATGAGGGTCTCCACGAGGGCCGCTACGACAGCGCGCTGACCGACGTTGGCCAGCGGCAGGCTGAGATCCTGGCAGCCCGCTGGCAAGCTGAGGGCCGGCATTTTGACCGAATCGTGAGCAGCCCGTTGCGCCGCGCCTATGCGACGGCGACGATCATGGCCGCAACATTCCACGCACAGATTATGATCGAACCGCTCTGGCTGGAGATGGATAATGGCCCGTTGGCAGGGCTGCCCTTCGGCGTGGCTGAGCAGCAGTATCCCTGGCCAGAGCGTCGCGATCCCTATGCACCATTCTTCGGTAGCGGCGAGAGCGACTGGGCGATCCAGGTGCGGGCGGCCCAGGCTGTAGTGCAGCTCGTCGAGCAGGGCGAAGGGCGCGTACTGGTGGTTGCCCACGGCGGCATTCTTGGCGCTGCGCTGCGCCATATCGTCGGCGCGCCGCCGCCGGTGAATCGCCAGGGCCTCCATTTCGCCCTGGCCGACACCGGCTACGCCAGGGTCAGCTATGATCCACAGCGGCATCAGTGGTGGCTGATTGAGTTCTGGCCAGGTGATGAGAGCAGCGGCGACGCCACCACCTGAGCCAGAGATTGAGGGTGCCATCGTCAGTGCAATTCGGTTTCCTTCGTGCGCAGAACTGCTGCTGCGACGAGTGCCGCGTTGTCCGCTGCTATCGCGCCATCAGGCATAAACAGCACATCCTCCAGGCCAATCCGTGTGTCGTAGCCGCGGGCAATCGCGGCATCAATCAATGCCCAGGCCGTCGCCCCCTCACCGTGCAACAGCCGAGGCGTAGTATCACCGGCCTGATCCAGCACGGCCTCAATGGCGGCGACCGTCGCGAGTTCTGCCGCGAGATCCATCCCCGGCTCGCTCGGCTCGATCAGCACCCGCACACACGCCCCAAACACGGTGGAATAGACATACCGCTCGGCCGCCTCCGGCGTGTCCAGCCCGGCCTCAATGCCGACGCCGATCGCCTGGAGCGCGCTACAGAGCTCGGCGGTGCCCGGCTCGCCGAAGTTGACCGAGGCGAAATCTGGACGCTCGCTCCAGCCAGCGACGATCGCGGCGCGTTGGGCTGGGTCAGGGACAATACTGTAGAGTGTGCTCACCCCGACTGGCACACCAGCGCATGCGGTGCGCACAGCTACGACCGCTGCACCAATCACATCAGACGCGAGCGATTGAGCGCCGTGCCTATCGCGCGGATGCATGTGGATCGCCCCAGCACCAGCCGCTACTGCCGCCTGCGCAGCAGCGGCAAGATCGGTTGGGGTTATCGGTAGAGCAGGATGCTCCACTGAGTCGCGCGCACCGTTGAGACAGACCTTGATCAGCATCATCCACCTCTTCATGTCACAGCATCGCAACGCGCTTCAACCAGCGCAGAATTCTCATGAGTGTAGACGACGTGCGCGCATCGGTCATCATACCTGATGCCCGATTCTCGCGACGCTGCTAGCCTACAGCTACCGAGCGACGCCTCCAGCAGCCCCACAATCCGCTGACTGGCAGGCCCTCCGCCTGCGCGCCGGCACATGGTGCCGGCCCCTCATGCGCCTCTGGCGCCCACCACCTGCTCGTGGCGGCCAACCGCCTCGTTATCTGCGATTACCCAGCCGCGTTGCGCCCGTCGCCCTCTCTATCGTCGCCCGGTCCAGCAGCCCGACGCTCCCCGCGCCGGGCTGCGCGTTTTTGTGCAGCTTGAGGAGGCTTGACTATGCCGCCGACATTCTACTTCGCACTCGGCGCTCGAGCACGGCCACATGATCTAGCGATCGCGATGCTTGTCGGGCAGCGCCACTACCTGGTGCCCGCCGGCTCGTCAACGGCGCGGCTGCTGGCCCGGACACCGGGAGTGCATGTCGTGCTCGACTCCTGGGCCTTCCCGCCTGGCAACATCGATCGCCCGTCGCTCCCGCGCTATGCCCACATGGTAGCTGGCTGGTACGCCCGCAACCTCGCCGGCGCCGCGCAGCCTGAGTCGTCCTGGCTCGACTGGGCGCTTAGCTACGACACGATCGGCGATGCGCTCGCCAGCGAGCGTGATGACGCGCAGCTGCGAGCATTGCTCCAGGCGATCTGCCACTGTCCCGATCCGCCGCTGGTGCCCGTCACCCACTACCCCGGCCCCGGCGCCGCCGCGATCATCGGCGACCTGCTGCGCGACCGCGAGGAGTGCTTCGACGATGAGGAGATCGCACTGGTGCGACAGCGCGCGGCGTGGGGTTTCCACGACGAGCCCGATGGGCCGGTCGACCACCCGGCCTGCGCGATTGGCGGCCTGGTGCCGGCCCGCTATGCCCGTGCGGCAGCCGCCTGGTACGAGCGATTAATCGCCGATCTTGAGGCCGCCGCTGAGCTTGACCCATTCCAGCGTCGCATCCACCTGCTGGGAATCGGCAAACCCTCCTGGGTCTGCTGCTCGCCGCTGGTCATGAGCTTCGACAGCTCTGGCCCGGCCAGGATGGCCCTGATTGGCTTTGAGCGCGGCATCGGCGCTGCCTACACGACGGATTACGGCATCTCGATCGCCGCACTCAGGCGATCCAGATCGGCCCGCCTCGCTTACCACCTCATCCGCTATCGCGCCCAGGTCGGCCTGCCCTGGCAGCCCGTCGACGAGGCCCTGCTGCACGATGACCGCGAGGTCGCCGCGCTGCCAGAGCTCGCCGATGAACGCTGGGAGCAGCCCGAGCTGCCGGCGGCGGCGCTCTATGCAAGCCATATGTGAAAGGAGGCCATCGCCACACAATCGCTGAACCGACCTGATGAAATGCGCCGCCGTGGCGCGAGGCCGTGTGCTGAAGCAACGCACACGGTCTTTTTGTTGCCTGAAACCACGAGGAGACACCCCCATGAGCACGAGACAGACCAGGCCCACGCCCGAGCCGATGGCGGACCCCCTGCGGGCCCTCGCCGCGGAGACCGCCGCCACGCCCAGCGCCCCGCCTGAGATGGCGCCCCCGCGGCCCATCCCCCAGCGCCCCCCCCCCCGCCAGTATGCCCGCCAGTGGGACGCGGCGGCGCGGCGCGCCCGCACTGCCATTCAGGCCCCGCCGGCCGCGACTGACACCGCCGAGCCTCCGCACTCCTGAGCTCTCCTGGCCCGGAAACAAAGGGAAGTCAGAACCGGCGCATGGATTCTGGCTTCCCTTTGTTTCCCGATCTCCCAACGAAAGGCGCCCATATGACCGCCTGCTCCAAGCAGCGCCGGCTGCTGATCATCGCCTGCACGGCGACAAAGCGCCCCGATGTGCGGCTGCTTCCGGCGATCGATCGTTACCGTGGGCCGTCGTTCCACGCCCTGCGGCGCTGGCTCAGCGACCACCTGGAGGCTGCGGCACGCCTCGACGTGTACATTCTCTCGGCTGAGTTCGGCCTCATCCCGGCAATCCAGCCGATCCCCGACTACGACCGGCGCATGACCACCGCGCGGGCCTGCGAGCTCTGTGACCAGGTTCGCGCGACGCTCGGGGAGCTGCTCGCGCTGCGCTCGTACGCCAGCGTCTACCTTAGCGCCGCCAAGATCTACCGCCAGGCCCTCGGCGATCTCAGCACGGTCGCAGGGCTCCGTAGTCTCACCACCGCGCCGGATGGGGCCGGCATTGGCGCCCAGCTTGGCGCGCTCAAGCGCTGGCTCACCGCCGAATCCTGCTGACACACAGCCGCTGGGGAGCCCCTGTCCCCGGCGGGCAGCTGGTGCGCCCCGGCCTACTGGAGATGGACCAATGTCTGCTTGCTCTTCTCTACCGGCTCCCCCGCTCCGCGAGCTGCCGCCGCACTCGAGCCTCGGCTCTACACCGCTGCCGCCCCGGCCCAGTGTGATCATCGGCAGCAGCAGCGGCGGCAACGACAGCCACGCTGCGGTGCTCTACGCCCGCTGGCGCTGGCCTGAGACGCCAATCATCATCTGGCACGCCCTGCTTGACGAGATGGACTGGGAGCAGACGCCGGCGGCGCTCGACGCTCTGGCCAATCGCGTCGGCGGCCGGCGGGTGACGGTGCAGGCCGTCTACCGGCGCACCGGCAACCTGACCCCGACCGGGAACCACGGTGTCACGCTCGCCGCGATCCACGACGTGGACGCTCTCGGCCCGGCCACCGCTGCGCAATACCCCGACGGCATCCGCACCCTGCTCGACTTCGCAATGGCGGCGCGGAACGGCCAGCCGCCAACTGCACGCATCCGCTGGTGTACCCACTATTTCAAGATCGCGCTCTTCGACGCCTGGGCGCGGCGGAATCGACATTTGCTCGGCGACCAACCGGTGCTGATCACTGGCGAGCGCTGGCGCGAGTCGCCCGGCCGCGAACGCCGGCTGACCACCTGGGAGTGGCGCGATGCACTCACGCTGCAGCCGGGTAACGCTGAGCATCCCGCGGGCTGGCGGCTGGTCTGGCTGCGCCCGGTGATCGACTGGGCCTGGCACCAGGTCAACGCCTACGTCCACGCCTGCGGTCTGCCCTTTCACCCTGGCTACACCGCCCAGGGCGAGACCCTGGAGACCATGCTCGACCCGCACCGCGATGAGCGGCAGGGCCGGGCGCGCCTCTCGTGTCGCTGCTGCATCTTCACCCACCCGCGCCACCTGGCCGCCGCGCTCCAGAACGACCCGGCCGCCATGGCGCCGGCGATCGCGCGGGTGCGCTCCTACGAACAGGCCAGCGGTTTCAGCTGGCAGCAGCGCGGCCCGATCGACGAGTTGATAGCGGCCGAGCCCGCACCACGCTACCGGCAGCAGCTGTTGCTGCCGGCCGAGTGATCGCCAAGCACAAGGAACTACGATGAGCACAATCCCACCGCCAACCCCCGAGGAGATCCACGCCTGGGGCTGGGAGATGGGCGTCGAGGCCGGGCGGCGCCTGGCCGACGAGAGCGACGCCTTTATCGGCATCACGATCCCCAGCCTCGACGTGCCTGCTGCCCTGGAGCTCTACGGCCGCGCCTACCTCCGTGCCCTGATCCAGGGCTATCGCACCGCGCTGCGGCAACTCCTGCGCGACCGCGCAGACATTGCTGCCGACCAGCGCCGCCGATCTGTCTCTACCACACCGAAGCTCAATCAGAAAGGGAAAGACCGATGACCACGCCAACGACCATGTTTGACGGCCTGCTCGACGACGACGCGCCCATAACCTTGACTGCCCGCGAGCAGGCGGACGCTCAGCAGGAGCGAGACGATGCGCCGTCAGCGCCGTTAGCGGAGCTGGCGCGAAGGGCTATCGCTCCTGCTGACCCGGATGATGGCGACATTCCGACCGATGACCAGGCTCACGCGCCGGCTCTGGACAACACTGCCGGGGCCACCGAAAAGCTGGTGATCGTCGAAGGCCAGACCTTTGTCGTCGACGCCACGATCGACAACGAGACCATCCGCGAGCACCTCATCCGCCAGGGCTTCGCGAATCTCGCCGGGGCCGAGATTCGCACCGGCGCCCGCCAGCACCAGGGGCAGACCGTGCCGACCGTCGACTTTATCAAGCGCGCCGGCACCAAGGGCTAGCCGAGCGCTACACCACAACCCATCCGCACTGAAGGGCCGGGGATAGCTCCCCGGTCCTTCGTCTTGGAGGAACCAGACCGATGACAACCCCAAACCAGGATTGCCAGTATCACGCGCTGATTGCGCTGCTTGGCGCACTGCCGGCCCAGCCAATCGCGACGCACAACCCGCTGGCCCTGCTCCGGCCGCTCTTCGATGGCTCGATGACGATCGAGGTGGCGCTGTCGCCGGCGATCCAGGAAGCAATCGATGTCTGCGAGCAACTTGCCTACCAGCGTGACGGAAAGGGAAGAAGCCTATGCTACCGCCTCAACGATCTGCCAGCCATCCCGGCCATCCACGCCATCGACGGCTGGTGATGGTCCGTCGCTCGCGCGACGAGCAGACGCGGGCCGCTGTCCGCAGCGAGCAATGGGAGGCGACCATGATCGGCCTGCACGCCGCCAATATCCTACGGCAGCGCTTCGCCGGCTTCTACGAAGCCCATGTCGCCGGCCTCACGAGCCGCCCCACCAACTTCGTCGGCATCATCCAGGCGCTCTTCTCGCTGGTCGAAGCCTGCGGCGTCGAGCTCCCGGACTTCCTCGACATCCGCACCGAGCCGCACAATCCTGCAGCGGCGCTCGTTGCGCTTCCTACCCATCTCAAGAGGGATGAAGATGCCCTGGCGGCGCTGGACGAGTGTCGCTGGGCGCTTGAGGCGTTCCACCCGATCGTTTACGGCCTGACCCACGAGATCGAGCCACTCTTCGACGGCGGCCGGCAGAACCTGTTGCTGCTCCTGCTCTGGGTGCTCGCCGACCAGACTACTTGGTCGCCAGGGGCCGCCGATATCCAGGATGTCATCGACTATGCCCTCAGCGAGCTGAGCGCGGAGCGCCAGGCTTTTGCCGAGCGCATCGTGCGCCTGCGCGACCAGCGCTGGCCGGGTGATCTGCCGATGGACGAGATCGCCCGGCAGCTTGACCAGGTGATCTATCGCGAGCTGAACCTGGGCAAGGCCCTCCGCTACGCCTTCGCAGCTACCGGCCTGCAATTCGCCGATCTCAGCCTGGAAGAGCTCGACGAGATGGGCTGGACCGGAATGGACTGGTACAGCGTTGACTTCACGACTATCGCCGCTGAGCAGACCGAGGCCCGCGACTTCCTCCAGCACTACTACGACCTCGACAACCTGGTATCGACTCAGCCCGAGGTCTTCGATGAGGTGGTCGCGCTGCTGACCGAGGCGGTCGCCCGCGTTGGAGCGGAGCCTCCGGCGAGCACCTGACAGCGTTCACGGCGCTCAGTCTGGGCCATTCGAGCCCTCCCGATCACCTTGCATTGCTGTAAGGTGTCCTTTGTTGCTACATTCCGCGCCCTGATGCCCGAAACACCGCCATTCCTGTCCGCAAGAAAGCCGACCGAATCGAAGCGCCATGCCCGGTGCTGTCAAGGCAATGGCTTGCTCCACATAGGCACGGTCGAGCGGTGTATCGCCTCAATGGACCTTTCATCATTGCGCTATCTGCCCGGATATGATATCCTGTATAGTGTAGAACATAAGTTCTATAAAGAGGTCAGTTATGCAACCCTCAGCCGACACACCCAGGCTTTGCTCACAATGCGGACAGGCCTTTCAGCCTCGTAGGCAAACCCAGAGTTACTGCTCTCGCGCCTGTGCAAACGCGGCCCGGGTCACTACCGTCGAATTGACCTGCCAGCAGTGCGGCAAACCCTTCTATCGTAACCGTGCAGCTGCGCCCAAGGCGCACTACTGTTCATCTTCGTGCCGGAATGAGGCCTTGCGCGCAACACCAGTGACACTTGTATGCCAGCAGTGCGGGCAAGAGTTCGCCCGATCCAGGCGGGCTGAGCAACCCAAATACTGCAGCCTCGCCTGTTGCGGTGCCGCTCAGCGGTGCCGGATCGCTCGCATTTGTGTGCAGTGCGGCGTCGAATTCTCCGTCCCGCCCAAGGCAGCCTCACAGAAGTGCTGCTCAAAAGCGTGCGCCGATCAACACCGCCGCCGATTTCTGGTTCGCCTTGAATGCGAGTGGTGCGGTAAGGAGTATTTCGTTCAACGCACACGGACGGACTCACACTACTGCTCCAGCGCCTGCCAGCATGCGGCGATCAACAGGCGGGTCGAAATGATCTGTGACACATGCGGTACGTCGTTTACGACGCCGCGATGGAGCGAGGGGCGAACACGCTACTGCTCACGCGCATGTAAAGATCAAGGGGCATACAACAGTGTCGAGCTGCAATGTACCCTCTCCATAACCGCTGGGCCGGGCCAGCGGCGCCCTGCATGTGACAGCGGGCGCGTCTGCTGGTAGACTACTATCGTATGCAGCTCCCCGCCATCGATCTGGACGCCATCTCCGACCCGGCCACGCGCCAGGTCATCGTCCAGCTGCTGAACATCATCGAGGCGCTCGCGGCCGAGAACGCCGCCCTGCGCGCCGAGAACCAGCAGCTGCGCGACGAGAACGCGCGCCTGAAGGGAGATCGGAAGAGCGTCGTGTAGGGAAAGAGTGTAGATCTCGGTGGTC
>CALLZL010000602.1 GCA_937859575.1 uncultured Chloroflexota bacterium | reverse complement strand
CCCCCGCGGTGATTGCAGGGCACCAGGTAGCCCGCCCAAAGATGGATGCTTGTTTTGCGGCGTACCGCCCAGGGCGGCTGCCGCGGGAACTCCCGCCACAGGTGCCGGTGTATCGGGTGTTACCGAAGGCGAACCAGTTGGCCGATGGTATCGGTTGGCGTTTTGATGCTGCGGCGCTGGGTTGGCGCAGCACGAATGTGCATGCCGAACAGTACAATGGCGGTTGGGTGATGGTGCCCGATAGCGATCCGGCGCTGATCAGCCCGCTGCTCGATCTCGAGGCCGCCGACTACCAGACGCTTGAGATTCGCATGGCAAACCAGACCAGTACGCGCGACGCACAGCTCTTCTATGCCGGGCCTGATGGGGCGATTGACGAAGCACACTCGTTGCGCTGGGAGCTTGAGCCGACTGATGCGATCGTTACTTACACGCTGCGCCTGGCGGATGCGCCGGGCTGGCAAGGCCGGATCAGCCGGCTGCGGATTGACCCGGTTGGGGTAGGTGATGGTGGGCAGCTGGTGATCGAATCGGTGCGGCTGGTGAAATAGTCGTGGCTGGTACGGTGCCCGCTGCTCGCAGCATGCATCGTGCCGCCGGTGCGATGCATGCCGGTTCGACCCCGCATCGTGAAGAGATGCTATAATCAGGGCGGCGTGCGAAGCTTCGCACGCCGTCTGTTTCGTTGTAGCTGCCGGGGGGCGCAATGCCAGGTGCATTTGATGGATTGCGGGTGCTGGACTTTTCGCGGGCGCTGACCGGGCCGTTCTGCGCGCAGATGCTCGGCGATATGGGCGCCGAGGTGGTGAAGGTTGAACAGCCGGGGGTTGGCGACAATGCTCGCGGTTGGGGGCCGCCGTTCCAGGGTGGCGAAAGTACTTACTTCTTAAGTGTCAACCGTAACAAGCGCAGTATTGCGATCAATCTGCGCCACCCCCGCAGTGCCGAAGTAGTGCAGCGGCTGGTGGCCGAGAGCGATATTCTGCTTGAAAACTTCATCCCCGGCACGCTCGATCGATTGGGCTTTGGCTACGAGGCGTGCCGTCGCATCCGGCCGGATCTGATCTACTGCTCGATTTCGGGCTTTGGTCAGGTAGGGCCGGATCGCGAGCGAGCCGCTTACGACCAGATCGCCCAGGGGATGGGTGGGATCATGAGTATCACCGGCGAGGTTGATGGCCCGCCGATGCGCGTCGGAATTGCGATTTCGGATATTATGGCCGGCATGTTTGCCGCCTATGCGATTGCCACTGCGCTCTATCACCGGCAGGCAACCGGCGTGGGGCAACATATCGACACTTCGTTGCTCGATGGGCAACTGGCCATGATGACCTACCAGGCCGGGCGGTATTTCGCCACCGGTGAGGCACCCCGCAGTACCGGTAATCAACATCCGACGATCGTGCCATACGGAGTGTTTCGGGCCGTTGACGGCTACTTCAACCTGGCGGTCGGCACCGAGGATCTCTGGCGGCGCTTCTGTGGCGCGCTCGGCCTTGAGGTGCTGCGCGACGATCCACGATTTGCCGCCAACCGCGACCGCCAGTCGCATCGCGAGGAGCTGGCACAACTGCTGGAGCCGCACTTCGCACAGCGTACGGTTGCCGAGATCGAGCAGTTGCTCAATGCACATGGGATCCCGTGTGGGGCGGTACGTGATCTGAAGACCGCTTTTGATGATCCGCAGGTTGCGGCGCTTGGCTTGATCCGCGAACCGGAACACCCGACGGCGGGTGCGCTCCGGGTGGTCGGCCCACCATACCGCATGTCGGCCACACCGCCAACCGTGCGGACACCGCCACCGATCCTTGGCCAGCATACCAATGAGATACTGCAAGAGATCGGTTACGATGAGGCAGCGATTGGCGAACTGCGTGCCGCCGGGGCTGTTGCCTGAACCGGCAGCGGTACGAACACATGTAACGAGTAAGGATATGCAGACCGGGCGTTATACAGTGCAGCTGATCCTGGATCTGGACGAGGGGTGTTGCGAGCAGTTGCAGCGATTACTATTTGCGCGGCCGGGGCTGGATCTGGCCGATCTTGTGAGCGAACTGGTCGCTGCCCAGCCGTTTGATCGATGGCCGCCTGCGGTCGCCGCCGGTGGTCGGCGGGTGCCGGTGCGGCTGTATCTGAGTGCTGCACAGCGCGACGCACTCGCGGCCCATGGCGAAGACCCGGCAGGGCTGGTTGCTGCGCTGGTCTGTCGGTCGCTGGCCGAGCTACCCTCACTACCGCCATTACCGATCCCTGCTGCCGAGCCGCCAATCGACCGGCAGCGGCGGCGGACCGAACTGGCGCAGTTGCGTGAGCGGCGCGCCCGTGATGGTGCCGACGCACCGGCGTGGATCGATAGGTATCTGGCGCAATTGGAAGACGCCAGTCGTGAGACAACCTAGTATATCGACGGCGGCTGAGTATGCCGCATCGATGAAGATGGTTCGGCAATGGCAAAGGATCGGATACGGCTTGATCAGTTGCTGGTGCAGCGTGGGCTCGCTGAGACACGCAGCAAGGCACAGGCATTGATCATGGCCGGCGAGGTGCGGGTCGGCGGCAAGGCACAGGTGCGTGCTGGCGACATGGTTGCGCCTGATGTAGTGGTTGAACTTAGCAACCCACTACCGTATGTGAGCCGTGGCGGTTACAAGCTGGCGCATGCCCTTGAGGCGTTTGGCCTGACACCGGCCGGCTGTGTTGTGCTGGATGTCGGAGCATCGACCGGTGGGTTTACCGATGTGCTGCTGCAGCATGGTGCGCAGCGCGTATATGCCGTTGATGTCGGGTATGGCATTCTCGACTGGCGGCTGCGCAGCGACCCGCGAGTAGTGGTGATCGAGCGCACGAATATCCGCTATCTTGAGGCGCTGCCGGTAGCCGATGACGAAGCACCGCAATTGGCCGATTGCGCCACGATCGATGTATCGTTCATCTCGCTGGCCCTGGTGTTGCCGGCCGTCCAGCGGCTGATCAAGCCACACGGCTGGATCGTGGCATTGATCAAGCCACAGTTCGAGGCCGGTGCCGACCCCGTCGGCAAGGGGGGCGTGGTTCGCGATGCAGCGGTGCATGCCGCGGTGTTGCGCACCACACTGCTGCGGGCGCAGGCTATCGGGCTGATGCCGCACGGGCTGGTGCGCTCGCCGATCACTGGGCCGGCCGGTAATGTCGAATTCCTGGTGTGGCTTGGTGGCGATGGGCCGACGCTTGATAATGAAGCGGCGATCACGCAGGCTCTGGAACGGCGTGAATGAGGAGGCAAGATCGGTGTGGCTGATCGTCGGCCTGGGGAATCCAGGTCGTGAATATGAACAAACACGACATAACATCGGCTTTCGCTGTGTCAGCAGGCTGGCACAGCGTTACGCGATCGACTTTAGCGGCAAGCGCGCCAATGCACGGATTGGCGAGGGTATGATCGGCGGCGCTCGGGTGGCACTGGCACGGCCGCAGACCTACATGAATCTGAGTGGGAATGCGGTCGTCGGGCTGATCCACTGGTACAAGATCGATCCGGCGACACAGATGATCGTGGTGTATGATGATCTCGATCTCGGGTTTGGTATCTTGCGCCTGCGCGAGCGAGGGAGTGCCGGAACCCACAATGGCATGAAGTCGATTGTGGGCCAGCTTGGTTCGCCGATCTTCCCGCGCTTGCGGATCGGTATCGGGCGGCAACCGGCGGGTTGGGATGCGGCGCGTTATGTGCTTGGTCGGTTCAGCCGCGAGGAAGAGGAACAGCTGCCGGCCGTGATCGAGCTGGCGGTCGATGCGCTCGAATGTACCGTACGCGAGGGGATCACCGTGGCCATGAACCGGGTGAATGCACCGCTGGAATAGCGAACCGACAGCCATGCGCAGCAGATCGTCGTTGCCAACTTTTGCCATCCTGATCCCGGCACTTGTCGGGCTTGGATTAATGATGCTTGGTACACTGATCGGCATTTTTGCCACGGCCAACGCTACTGCTACCGCCGAGCGTGCCGAGCGGTTACCGGTGTTTGATGCGGCAGCACTCGATCGACGCGCTTTGGGCACCGAAGGGGCGATCGACGGCCGGATCAGTGATCGCAGCGCACCACATTACCAGCAGCTTGTGGCGTATACCCGTGAAGAGTACCGTGGCAGTGATGAAGATGACGATGGCAACACCACCCAGCGCTGGGTGGAAGATCTGCGCCATACACCGCTCGTGCTGGTCGAAGCGGGCCGTGGGCTGGTTGAAATTCGGGCAGGGTACGAACTACGCTCACCACCACACACGCTGCAGGATGACGAGGTACTGTTCTGGAATGGATTGACCGGCGAAGGAACCAGGCGTTACCGCGGGTTTATTGCCGGCGATGCGGTATTCGCGATCGGGCGCACGGTGGCCGGGCCGGAAGGAGCACAGATCGAGGCCGAATTTCTGTATGGCGGCACCCGTGCCGGCTATATTGCCGAGCAGCGTCGTACAGCTGCCGCCACGCCATGGATCGGTGCACTCTTTGGTGTGATCGGGCTGATACCGCTTGGCATCAGCGCATGGCAACTGCGCCGCCGTATGCGGTAGGGCGGCCGGCGAATCAGGGTGTAGCGAGCGTTGGCGAAGGGGTGACGCCCGGCTCGGGGGTAACGCCCGGTGCTAATGGCGTCGGCGTTGCAAAAGCCGGCGAGGTGATCGTCAGTGATGGGATGATCAGTGTCTGCCCGACCTGCAGTGCATCCGGATCGGTCAGGCCATTGGCGGCGATCAGTTCGCCAACCGTTGTGCCGAACTCGACTGCCAGTGCGCTCAAGGTATCGCCCGGTTGCACCACATATAACCCCGATGGTGTCGGCGTTGGGATGGTGCGCAGGGCAAAGGCGGTTGCGGTGGCGTCGATATCCTGCGTCGGAGCCGGAGTAATATCGAGAATAACCGGCATTGTTGGGCGCGGCTCGGCGGGTGGCGGTGGATCGGGGAGTGTACACGCAAGCGGAACCAATGCGAGCAGCAGTGGCAACTGGCGCAACATATGAAGATAGCGTGGGTGGCGTAATGTCATGAACTGCTGTGGCTAAGCGGAAATGATGATGGGGGGCGATCACGACGACCATTGTCGTTGGCCCCCCGGTCCTGCGATGGAGCTATGTCGAAGTTATTTCTGCTTCGGTGCTTTCTTTGCAGCCGTCTGCTTCTTTTGCTTCGACACGTTTTTAGGACTCTTGTCGCCCATAGGATTGCTCCTTTCACGGACTCAACGGAGATCGCCATTGCCTCCGCCGGTTGGTGCCATTATAGCATGTTCTTGTTTGTATGGCAGGCAAACGAGAACATGTTTCAGGGTTTGTGTAAGGGCGATATAGGGGTTATGCGTGCTTGATGGTTAGGAGGCCATGCTGGTGGCCCAGCGACCTACACCATAAGAACATACGTGGAGCCGAAGCGGTATGACGCCAGGAGTCATGAGTGATACCACCCTTTGCCCTGATCATTCCATCGCTTGATGGGGATACCGAGCCACTCCTGGCAGCCGTTGCCCGGCAGACACGACAG
>CALLZL010000601.1 GCA_937859575.1 uncultured Chloroflexota bacterium | reverse complement strand
TCAATGCACAGTTCCCCCACTGGTTCTGTGCTAATTTCCACCGCTATGGCGGCCGCGAGGCCGATCTGCCGGTCGATCAGCATATGCTGCTGGCGGCAATTGCGCCACGCCCACTGTATATCGCCAGTGCCACCGAAGACTGGTGGGCGGATCCACTTGGCGAGTTTCTCGCGGCAGCGCATGCAGCGCCGGTGTATGAGTTGCTCGGCGCGGGCAGGCTCGATGCCGAACGGCAACCTGAGCCGGCCCACCCGGTGATGAGCCGGATCGGCTATCACCTGCGCCCCGGGCCGCATGCCGTTACTGCCTACGATTGGCAATGCTTTCTTGATTTTGCCGACCAACACATGGCGTACGATTCCGCCTGAAGGCAACTGCATCTGTCGATGTCGTGTCATACCAGTCAAAGGAGGCCTGGTTTGTATCACAAACAACGCTGGACAGCCGAGAAGATCGAACAGCGGATCGAGCTGGTCGAATCGCTGATCCACCGCAGGCGGCAGCCATTGCCGCCGTTCCGCTACCTGAAGCTCGATGGGCCGATGGCGGCTGCGCCGGTTGCCGCCAATCTCGATGATAGCAACTGGGAAGAGGTTGGTGCCAATCGCTACTGGGGTGAGTGGCTGGCCAACTATGCGCTGCGGGGTAGCTTTCGTGTCCCGGCCGAGTGGGATGCGGAGCAGCGGGTGGCGCTCTCCCTGCCGATCGGCGAGGCGGGCGATTTCGATCATCCCGAGGCACTAGTGTATATCGATGGCACCCCCTATGCCGGCTGCGACCGGCAGCACCACGAGATTCTGCTCAACCCGGCCCACCGTGATGGCCAGGCACATCGGCTGGTGCTGCATGGCTGGATGGGCGGTATCTATCTGGGGCATGAACATACCCAGCCGTATATGCGGCAGTGCGCCGTCGTGCAGATCGACCCACCGACCCGTGAGTTTGCTGCGGTGGCACGCGTCGCGCTCGGGATCGCCCGTGGCGTTGATAGTGTCGAACCAACCAAAGGGCGCCTGCTGAATGCGCTCGATGCCGCCTTCAAGCTCGTCGATTTCCGTGAGCCGTTCGGCGACGGTTTCTACGACAGCATCCCCGCGGCGCTCGAAACCCTGCGCGCCGGAATCGCTCAGGCCGGCCCGCCGCTCGATGTCGGCATTGTGGCTTCGGGCCATGCCCATATCGATGTCGCCTGGCTCTGGACGCTCGGCCAGACGCGGCGCAAGACCGAGCGTACCTTTTCGACGGTCCTGCGGCTGATGGAAGAATTCCCCGAGTATCACTTTACCCAGAGCCAGCCGCAACTGTACGACTACATTCGCCAGGATCAGCCCGAAATCCTCGAACAGATCAAGCAGCGGGTTGCTGAAGGGCGCTGGGAGCCGATCGGCGGCATGTGGGTCGAGGCCGATTGCAACCTGAGTGGTGCCGAATCACTGGCACGTCAGTTCCTGCTCGGGCGTACTTTCTTCCGCGAGACGTTTGGGGAAGGAGTGGAATCGCCGGTACTCTGGCTGCCGGATGTCTTCGGCTATGCCTGGGCATTGCCACAGCTGATCAAACAGGCCGGGCTCGACTACTTCTTCACCATCAAGATCGGCTGGAGCCAGTATAATCGCCTGCCCTACGATACCTTCTGGTGGCAGGGAATCGACGGCACCCAAGTACTGACCCATTTCAGCACCACCCCCGACATGCATCCGCTGGTTAATCTGCCGCCGGAGACCGCGAAGTTCGTGCTGGCGGCGCTCGGACGCAATGCCGGGTATGCCTCCACCTATAATGCCTGGGCGACACCCGAGCAGGCGCTCGGCACCTGGAGCAACTTCCAGCAGAAAGAGACCCACCGCGATCTGCTGATGGCCTTCGGCTTCGGCGATGGCGGCGGTGGGCCGACGCGCCGTATGCTCGAAAATATTCGCGAGATGGCGGCCTTCCCGGCCACCCCGCAGATGCGCCAGGAGGATGTCGGCGATTTCTTCCGCAAACTGGAAGATGAAGCCGGCGACCGCCTGCCGACCTGGAATGGCGAACTGTATCTCGAACTGCACCGCGGTACCTACACCACCCAGAGCCGTAACAAACGTGCCAATCGCCAGAGCGAGTTTTTGCTGCATGATGCCGAGCTCCTGGCGACGATCGCTTCGCTGGTTGCACCGGGCTACACCTACCCGGCCGCCGACCTGCGCCGCGCCTGGGAACTCGTCTGCCTCAACCAGTTCCACGATATCATTCCCGGCAGCAGTATTCATGATGTGTATGTTGAATCGCTTGCCGATTACGCGACCATCCGTTCGCTTGGCGAACAGGCACGCGATGCCGCACTGGCGGCGATTACTGCTGCGAGCGGCGGCGATCTGCTTGCGATCAATCCTACCGGTATGCCGCAACATGGCCTGGCGCTCTGGGAAGGGAAGCTCGGTGACGGCCAGCGGGTTGAGACGGTCGATGGAACACCGCTGGCAACGCAGCCGGTTGCCGGTGGAACGCTGCTGGCCCTGCCGCAACTACCGGCTCTGAGTGTCTCTGCGCTGCGGTTGGGCAGTGGGGCGGCGGCAACTGCCGGCAGCCTGCAGGTTTCGCCGGTGCTGCTCGAAAATGGGCTGTTGCGCGTCGAACTGAACGAAGCCGGTGATATAACGCGGATCTACGACAAGCGTGCCGCCCGCGAGGTTTTGCCGGCCGCTGCGGTTGCCAATCAGTTCCAGGCCTTTGAAGATCGGCCGATGAACTGGGATGCATGGGATGTCGATATCTTCTTCGACGATAAGTGCTACCTGGCCGAGCCGGCAAGTGCCGTACGAGTGGTGGAAGCCGGCCCGCTCCGAGCCACGATCGAAGTCGAGCGCACCATCCTGCATAGCCGCTATGTGCAGCGTATTTCGCTGGCTGCCGATAGCGCCCAGCTAGATATCGATACCACGATCGATTGGCGCGAACGCCATACCCTGCTCAAGGTTGCCTTCCCGATCGATGTGCTCACCCCGACGGCGACCTACGAGATCCAGTGGGGCAATGTGCAGCGACCAACCCACCACAATACCTCGTGGGATTGGGCGCGCTTCGAAACCTGTGCCCAGAAGTGGGTCGATCTCAGCGAAGGGGATTACGGCGTTAGCCTGCTCAACGATAGCAAATACGGCCACGACATCCGCGACAATGTGATGCGCATTTCGTTGCTGCGTAGCCCGACATTGCCGGATCCCGAGGCCGATCAGGGCGAGCATCTGTTCCGCTATAGCCTGCTGCCGCATCTTGGCCCTTGGGATGCGGCGACAATCGCGGCAGCCTATGCGCTTAACGATCCGGTGCGGGTTGTGAGCGGTAGTGGTGCGGCCGGCAGCACCCCTGGTGCGCTCGTGACTGCCAACCGCGATAACATCGTGATCGAGACGGTTAAACGTGCCGATGATGGCGATGGCATCATCGTGCGGTTGTACGAAAGCCGCCGCCAACGCGGCCCGGTGACACTCACCGCCGGGTTTGAACTCGCGGAGGCCTGGAAGACGAACTTGATCGAGGATAACCAGGAAGCTGTAGCGACCAGCGGGCGTGAGATCTACCTCGACACCCGCCCCTTCGAAATCGTTACACTACGGTTGCGCCCGGCGTAACTGCCGGTGTGCTGGGGAGCCGTGCGGTTATACTGCACGGCTCTCGTGGCAGGTTATTCGTAGCGCAGTGCTTCAATCGGCAGCAGCAGGGCAGCGCGGCGGGCCGGGTAGCTGCCGAAGCCGATGCCGACACAGGCGGCAAACACCAGTGCCAGCACGACCGCCCCCCAGGCAATCGGGGCTGCAATGCCGCTCAGGGTGCTCACCAGCAACACAAGCGCGATCGCGCCGCTCACCCCGATCGTGCCGCCAATCAGACTCACCGCCGTCGCCTCAAGCACAAATTGCCCCAGAATATCCTGGTCGGTTGCACCGAGTGCCTTGCGCACCCCGATCTCGCGCGTCCGTTCGGTAACAGCGACCAGCATAATGTTCATAATACCGATCCCACCTACCAGCAGGCTGATTGCAGCAACAAAGGCCACAAAACCGGTGATTGCACCGTTGATTCCGGCCAGCACATTAAGTGCTTCGGTTGGCAGGCTGAG
>CALLZL010000600.1 GCA_937859575.1 uncultured Chloroflexota bacterium | reverse complement strand
TAGGTCGGATCGTTGCCCACGCCATGCCGCGATGACGTTGCCAGTGACCAGACTTCGTGCAATCGTGAGTGGAGCACACCGAAGAAATAGTCATCGTCGCGGGCAAAAACAACGATCCGTGTATCTGGTATCGTTTGCTTATCACAGAATACAAATACTCTATGTTTTGCTACCCTAGGAGTAGCAATATAGCGTAGCTTCAACTCTAGAGCTTTCCACATAGCTGGTCTGGGTTTCTCAAAAATCCAATATTGCTCGCTGAGCTTTTTCTGTCGAGAGTTTCGGCGAATAGGTTCCACAACTTTTTTTACATACTCAAAAGGTTTCTCGTACAGCGCCGCCTCTTCGAGAGACATATTCTCGTCAAAGAAGATGATCCACATACCGTTGGATCTATCAGTAATATCTGAACCATTTATCCAGGGTTTGACCACATCTGTATTTGGGCGGCCATTTGGATTTCCTTTATCAGATAAGATCTGTACTACTTGTTCCGATGTTATTTCGAAAGGCCCTGTCTTCTGTGTTCCGATAAAACCTATATTTTTGTTCTCATTCAATGACCTTGCTTGGGTAAGATCTATGTCGTCCGTCAGATCTGCATGGACTGTGTTGACTTTTCTACCGTCCAAGGTCCTATCATGCTCAGCCCCTTTATCAAACCCTACAATTCCTACACGCACCGCAGCACCATCAAGCACCCATGGCCGATCGCTCCACGCCATGAAGATGTCGCCAGTGGCTTTGATGCGCTCCAGTACCTTGCGATTTGCGCCTGCACGAATCGACTGTGTCGCCAAAAGTCCTGCCCGCTTCACACTTCCCTGCTCAATCAGCGCCCGCGCCCGCTCAAACCAGTAGGTCACGAGGTCGGCGCCGCCAGGGACGCGGCCTTCGTAGAACTTGCGGAGCTTTTCTACATAACTGTCGCCTAATTCTGCGCGCATCCGCTTGTCGCCCAAAAACGGCGGGTTGCCGATGATCACATCCGCTGCCGGCCACTCCGGCTCTGTCGGTGCGCCGCTTGTATCGACGGCGAGGATGGCGTCCATGTGTTTGATTGTATCGAGCGGCTTGAGGATCGGCTCGGCGGGGTGGCCATAGCCATTGTCGCGCAGCCACTGCAAATAGCCGATCCAGACGGTGATCTGTGCGAGTTCGTGGGCGTACTCATTCACCTCGATGCCATAGAGTTGCTCGGGCGAGACGCTGGGGAAGAAGCCGCCGACGGCCAGGTCTTGCGCGAGGGTGATCACCGCTTTCTCCAGGTCGAGCAGCTGCTTCAGCGCGACATACAGGAAGTTCCCGCTGCCGCACGCCGGATCGAGCACGCGCACGGCGGCGATCTCGGCGGCGAAGCCGAGCAGCAGGGCGCGCAGTTCGTTGTGGGCGCGGCCGGCGGCGACACTGGAAGCGCCGGAGGCTGCGTCACGCCGTTCGGCCAGCGAGCGCGCCTGGGTTTGCACCGCCTCCCAGCGGCGGCGCAGCGGCGTCATCAGCACCGGCTCAACAATCAGCAGGATGTCGTCGCGGCTGGTGTAATGCGCGCCGAGTTGCGCACGCTTGGCCGGATCGAGCGAGCGTTCGAAGAGGGTGCCGAGGATGCTCGGCTCGATACTCGACCAGTCGAGCAAGCCGACGCGCGCCAGGATCGCCATGCCCTCGCTGTCGAGCGGCAGCACGGCGGCATCATCGAACAGTCGGCCGTTGAAGTGTGGAATATCCTCCATTGCGAAGAAGCCGCCGCTGCTCATCGCCGCGAAGAGCTGGCCGAGCTGCTCGGCGAAGAGCGGCGCACGGCTGCGGGTGCGCGCGATCAGGCGCGAGAAGAGGCCACCTGGCAGTAGCCCGGCATCCTCGGCGAACAGGCAGAAGAGCAGGCGGATCAGGAAGTGCGCAATCGCCGGCGGTGCCTCGCCATAGCGCCGCAACAGCTCGGCCAGCTTGGCGAACTCGCTCGCCGCCTGCTCCGTCACCTGCTGCGTCGTCTGCGCGGCGCGGAATGCCGCCGGGTTGGTGAACAGGTCGCGCAGCGCCTGCAAGCCGGCGGGGGTCAGCAGGTCATCGATCGTGAGAGTCGTCACCCGCTTCACCGAATTGGTGAAATTGGTATGGATCTCGATTGTCTGAATATCGCTCACCACCAGCAGCGGCGGATTTTCGAGCGACTCGCGGTACTGGAGGAGTTGCTGGTAGGCTTTGCCCAGGTCGGCCTTCGGCCCCTTGTATTCCCAGGCGAACACGCCGCGCTTCCACACATCGGCCCACCCCTGGCCGCCCTGCAGCTTATCGGCACCAGCCTCGAAGACCAGTGTCTCGTCACGATTGTCGCCCGGCGTCTCGTGGCCGATCAGGCGGCAGATGTCGATGAAGTGCTCATGGGAGACACTGCGTTCCTTGCGAGTGTCGCCGCGCCACTTGGCGGCGAAGTCGTGCGGGGTGAAGGGTGCGGTCATGCGTGCGTATACTTTCGGCGCAACGGAATCCATGTGTAGTACCCGCTCGTTCTGTTGCTTGAGCGGGCATTGTGTTGTGCTGAGTATACAAAGTCGCAGCAGTAGGTGTCAAACAGCATGCAGCTCCCGATCGAGGCATCCCTATCCTTCGATCCGCGAAGTTGCACGAAGTTACGCGAACAACCATCCTCCCGCTCCTTCCCGCCCCTTCGCGGATCATTCCGGGGCAGGTGACAATCCGCCAAGGCCGCGAAGTTACGCAAACAACCATCCTCCCGCTCCTTCCCGCCCCTTCGCGGATCATTCCGGGGCAGGTGACAATCCGCCAAGGCCGCGAAGTTACGCAAACAACCATCCTCCCGCTCCTTCCCGCCCCTTCGCGGATCATTCCGGGGCAGGTG
>CALLZL010000599.1 GCA_937859575.1 uncultured Chloroflexota bacterium | reverse complement strand
GGGGAGTTGGCGAAATTCCGCCTCGTTCCGCACAACAAACCCGGCGGTCATGCGCTCAGGTTGCTCACTCGCGGATGCCGGCATCTCCAGCCAACGTTCGGCATCCCGCAGCCGGGCCTCGACATCGGCGAACTCACCGGCAGAGAGGAGTGCCCCGGCATAGTGAACGCTGAGCACCGGTCTGTTGGCAATGATCGCATCGGGGATCGCCTTGAGCCAGCCGAGCAGCATAGCTTCCTGGCGTGTACGGCGCATATCTGGGGTTGCTACCTCGACCAGATCCGCCGCACGTGCGAAATCACCGGCAGCCAGTGCGTGGCGGATCGCTTCGTCGACTGCGCCATGCTGCTCGTACCAGAGACTCGCACGCTGATGCAGCGTCGCGATCAGATCGGGCAGTTCCACCTGCAGCTGGGCCCTGAGCACCTCGGCAAAAAGGTGATGGTAGCGATACCACTGGCGAGTATCATCCAGCGGAACCAGAAAGAAGTTACCGCGATGCAACGCCTCCAGGCGTGCGCTACTGCCCGGCTGGCCGGTGACGGCAGCACACAGCGGGCCATGCAACCGATCAAGAATCGCGGTCTGGAGTAAAAAGCTGCGGAGCTCTTCCGGCTGACGTTGCAGCACTTCGTCGACCAGATAATCGAGAATGTAGCGGTGGTCGCCTGCGAAATCCCGGAGGAACTCGGAAACATCCCGGCGCCCCTGGATCGAGAGCGCCGCCAGCTGGAGCCCGGCAATCCAGCCTTCGGTACGGTCTTCCAGGGTCGCAATATCGGCGGCCGATAGGTCGAGGCCCATGACCTCATTAAGAAATCCGGCAGCCTCGGTGGGGGAAAAGCGCAAGTCGCCTGCGCGCAGTTCGGTGATCTGGCCACGGGCACGTAAGCGGGCCAGAGGAAGCGCTGGATCTTCGCGGGTGGCGATCACCAGATGCAACTGCGGCGGCAGATGTTCGACCAGAAAGGTGAGCGCCTGATCGATGGGTCGGGCCTCCAGCATGTGGTAGTCGTCAAGCACCAGGATCGCCGGCTGCACCATCATGGCGATCTGGTTGAGCAGCAGCGGCAACAACCCATCAATGGATGCGGGCTGCGGCGACTCGAGCAGCGCAACAATGTCGGCGCCAAGAGTCGGTGCAATGGTTTCCAGCGCAGCCACGAGATACGCCAGAAAGCGAGTGGGGTCGTTATCCGCAGCATCCAGTGAGAGCCAGGCGGCCGGTCGGCCACAGCCGGCGATCCATGCACTAACCAGGCTGGTCTTCCCGAAGCCGGCAGGTGCCGAGATGAGCGTCAGTTTGTGGTGGAGCCCCGCATTCAGGCGCGCAATCAGGCCGGTGCGCAACACTGCGTTCGGCCGTGGCGGTGGGATAAACAGCTTGGTTGTGAGTATGGCGGTCGGCATGCCGTCATTATAGAGGTAATTGTGCGCACGCCGGTTGCCGTATTCTATAGCGAAATGCAAAACGATTGATCGCTGGGAGCGCGGGCGGCTCGCCCGCATGCGCACACGATGCACGCTCCCGGTATACGCACCGTTCACTACGTCTGCACTTCGCTATAATAAGTGCGGCAGGGAGACGTGCCATGATAGGATTTGTACGCGTATCGCGCAGGGTATGCGTCGATACGCACACCGGCGGCTCTGTCGCTTGTATTCACGGAGATTCGGTCACGATCGAGTGGCATACCGTCGTACCAGTATGCCTAGCGGTAGCCCGACTCCCAGGATGTGCTCGATCACCGCCTCGATAAGCCACGGCGTGGTTGGAGCCGGTAACGGCGGTGCCGCGCTGAGCGGCACAACGACGAGATTCATAACAATGAAGACCCCAAACCCATACAGCAGCGAGCCGGCTATGATATAGCGGTGCAAGAGGGGAATGCGGTCGGCGCTCAGGATGAAAATGCCGGCAATGACGAAGGAAAAGATCAAGTGAAAGCCCACCCCGAGCAAGGCGGTGGCGATGCCACCCGCAAAAGCGGCATCCCCTAATACGCCGCTGGCGATATACTGCCATACCAAGATAAACGGGTTGCCCTGGATGAGGGTGACAACAACCCACTGATGAATGAATTGGATGATAAAGATCAGCATGCCGCCAAGCACAATAGTACGCAGGAGCGAGTTGCGGGTGTTGGGGAAGATACTGCTGGTCGTCGCCATCTGATACCCCTTTCTGGCTGATTGGCTGTGCAGAATTGCACACGAGTGAACTATTTCGGCCCAGGGGGTGCAAAGGTGCACGGTTGCACTCCCTGATCTGGCGGTGACCCGCCCATCCGTCAGGGCAGTTGCCGGATGACGGTCGCCCGGAACGGCGCGCCCAGCAGATCCCCCAGCGGCGCGTAGGCACCGGCCTCGATTGCCTGCTGCATCGCCGCCGCCCGCGCCTCGGCCGATTCCCAGTCGGCGATCTCAACCACGATGTCGGGGTTGTCGAGCACCTCGTAGCAGGTGCTGCCCAGGAAACCGCTCAGGCTTGGCCCAAGGGTTGCTACCACACGCTGGAGCAACTCTTTGAGTTCGGCTCGCTTGCCCGGTTTGGCCCGGAGTTCGACGATCACCTTGATTGCCATGGCGTTGGCTCCTTTCCATCGCTTATGGGCAGGTATTGACCGGGCGTATGCGTTCTCTTTAGCCGCGCCCGAGACGGGTCTTCTGTTGGTGGTTGTGGTATATTTTTTTGCACTTTAGCGACAGGTCATTAATCCATCATTAGTTTGGGTCACCTTGGCTGCATTGATTTGCTCTGTACCTGGTCGCTTGCAGATCGAGCATCGCCCGTCAGGGTTGATCATGCCATTGCGCGCTTGCATCTGGCCGAGGAGCACGTACTGGTGACAGTCGCCCCGGCCGCTGAGAGGCGTTCATCCATGACGCTCTCAGCGGTCGGGGATGCCCATGCTCAGCATGCCTGCCAGTGCAGGTTACCGGCGTATACATGGGTCGGCTTGCCGCTCTCATCCAGCGCAAAGAGGTGGATCCAACCATTGTCGACCAGCTGCCGCACCGGTGCATGCCTGGCGATAATATCGGTCATTGCGTCGATCGGGGCTTCGATCATCACATGGAGCCGCAGTGGTTCGTGTACATACTCTTCACCATTGTGGATCGACTGCCAGGGCAGCCCCACACGTAGATCGCCGGTGTTCCCCTCCAGCACACCGAGTGTACCGATGATATTGTGCAGCGTTTTATTGCCGCTCCCGAAGAACCGGTTATCGACGGTCGAACCGTAGTACTGCAGGTTGATCCAGCTCGCGACGACCATCGGCGCAACCATGATGAGTTCGAGCACCCCGAAACCCTGATCCTGCCGCCAGTCGTACGAGTGCAGAAAGGAACGCCCCGCCAGATCGATGCCGGCCGTGCGCGCACGTGGGGCGGCAATAAAGG
>CALLZL010000598.1 GCA_937859575.1 uncultured Chloroflexota bacterium | reverse complement strand
GCACAAGCGCAGTGATATTCAGCCACCATGGCACCGGCGCAAACGGATCGAGCATGGCCGGTATGAACATACTCGCGGCGGCAAGGACAACGATATACGAGACGATCGCATAACACAGCAGCAAGAGGGTATACAGACCGACAGCGAGGAGCCTGTCGACAGAGAATGCTCTGATGCTGCGCAGCCCCCGGCCCAGATGGGCCAGGAGCTGGTGGGGCGATCGCAGGCTATCGTCACTCTGGCGCATCAGTTTACCGCACGCCCAGCTGCAGGAGCCGCCCTGGGCTGTGGCCAGAGGAGCAACGCGATCACCAGAATACCACTGACAACACCGACGACGGCCATGAGACGCCAGGTCATGTCGGGCGCAAACAGCAGGCCAGGGGCAGCACTCAGCACATCCAATGCACGCAGGATGATGGTCAGAATGACGCCCCACCGCTGCACCTTCCAGACACCGTAACTTGATGCGAGACCAAGCACCGCGGTGAAGCCGCCGAGCAGGATGATGAAAAACGGTGGAGTCGCCTGGGCCTGGTCGATCGCAGACTGGCCGGCCGTCAGGAGCGGCACGAGGAGGATGATGCCGATCAGGCTGATCAGGCCATTGAGGATCGCGGCGATCGTGTAGGTTCGTGGGCGGTTCATCGGGCTTCCTTTCGTTCTATGCGGTATAACGACACAATCAGCATAGAACAGGCGCTTTCCCATGTCAGGTGGCCAGTGTCCTTTTTGGATGGGAAGTTTGCCCGTACGCATGGGATCCGGCACGGTGCAGCGAGTATAGCAGTTGATGCCATGGTACGGCAAACAGATGCTGCCCTTCGCTCAAGGGCAAAAAGTGTGTATGATCGGGCGGGTCGATAGATCGTTTTACGGTAGGTAGGTTTTTATGCTGCAGCTCATCGAATTGCTTGGCATCATCGCATTCGCCATATCGGGGATCATGGAGGCGCGTCGCAAAGGGATGGATCTGGTCGGCGTTTATACCGTCGCCCTGGTCGCCGCCTTTGGGGGCGGCACGCTACGCGACCTGATTATCGACCGCACGCCTCTCTTCTGGGTGGCCAACCAGGGTTACGCGATCCTGATCCTGGTGTTGTCGTTTGCGGCATTCCTCTTCCCCGGCCTGAGTCGGGTTTCCCAGCGAGTCATGCTGCTGCCCGATGCGCTCGGGCTCGGCCTGTTCAGTATTGCCGGCGCGGGCTACGCACTCGATGCCGGCACGAGCCTGTTTATCGCGGCGCTGCTCGGCACCGCCACGGGGGTATTCGGCGGTGTGCTACGCGATGTGATCTGCAACGAGATCCCGTTCGTTTTTCGCAACCGTTACCTGTATGCTACCGCCGCCTTCGCCGGATGCTGGCTGTATATGCTGTGCCTTGCGCTTGGTGTCGAGAAGGGGTATGCGATCATCGGCGGTATTGCCGCAATCGTACTCCTGCGCCTGGCGGCGCTGCGGTTCGGCCTGCGCACGCCCGGCACCGATTAAGTCCCTTGTTCGGCAGGGCTTCTGCGAGCTCGGCAGGAGGTTGGGATGCCATGCTGGGCGGCAGAGCCGCGCAGCATCGCGCCCGCAGGGTGCGGCGTTAGGGTCGTTCCTTTCCCAGCCGTATTCCCATACATGCCCGAACAGCATTCCTGGTCGGAATAGGGGATGACCCTCATGACAGCGGGAACTGCCCTCTGATAGAGTGGGATCATCAGGCTGTAGGTACGTTATAATACAGGAGAGACATCCCATGGATACCTATCAGGTTCTCCAGCGCAAGGCGATCGGTATCGCCTTTGTACTCGGCCCGCTGTTGCTGACGCTTGGTGCGCTTGTCTATCTGCTGGGTATCGAGCGCAGCCCGGATGGCACAACCAGCTGGATCGAAGGGGTACTGATGGCCTTTGGCTTTGTTGGCTTTGTACCGATCTATTTTGAGTTGGCCCGCATCCTCGGCCGGCATTCGCCGCGCTTCGGCATGTTCTGTGCTGTCACCGGCCTGGGGATCGTCTTTGCCACAATGCCGGCTATGGCGCGCATCCTGCAGTTCGAAATTATCGAAGCCGGGCTGAATATGTCGGTCTGGGCGCTGCCGCAGCATCCTGGACGGATCCCATTTGTGCTTGCGATGGCCCTTGGTATGTTCACCTCGTTCTTCCTCGGTATCGGTTTTTTGTTGAAGGGTGGCGTATCGCGCTGGATGGCGATCTTGCTCATCCTGGCACCGATCTTCCTGATAGTCGGCCAGGGTGGCGATGAGACGATCGCCTGGTGGCAGGTGACCATCTTCTATCCACTGGCCTGCACCAGCTGGCTTGTCGCGCTGGCCCCGCTGGGGCTGAACATGCTGCGGGATGCGCCGCTTGCGGCGCCGGGCACCCGCGCCGAAGCAATGGGGTAGCTGTGGTCGCTCATATGTCGCCGTGGTATCGCCGGCTGACCATCGGCGCCAGCCTGCTGGCGCTGGCCATCGCCCTGGCTCCGCCGGGTCTGCTCTTGGCCGGCTGCACACACTCGCCGCAGATCACCCCATCGCATCTGGCGATCAACCTCGCTGCCGGACTTGCGTTTGTTCTGCTTGGCGGGTTGATTACGCTCGCCCAGCCGGCTAATCGGGTCGGCTGGCTGTGTCTCTGGGCCGGCGTGGGTAATGCGATCTTTATTACCGGCAGCTTGATCGTCATCCCGTGTGCACTGGCCGGGCAGATCGCTCTCCCTGGCCTTGCCTACCTGGCCTGGCTGATCTACAGTGTGGATCATGGCTTCGCAATTATTCCGATCTTTATCCTCCTGCCTTTACTGTTTCCCAATGGGCGCTTCCTCTCACCGGCCTGGCGGCGGCTGGGGCTTGGTGGCGCGGGTTTGGTGCTGCTTGCCTGCCTGGCGTTGGGCCTGCTGCCCGATTTTCGGCGCATCAATGCGGTAGGGCTCAGCTTTCCGCTCGATAATCCATTTGGTATACCCAACCTGCCCGGCTGGTGGTATTCGACTTGGCGGAGCCTTGCCCTGCTGATGGCAATCGGGCTAGCCCTGCTCGGCGTGGTGGCGATGGGGCTGCGGCTCAGGCACTCGAAGGGTGACGAGCGCCAGCAGCTGAAGTGGCTGGCCTACTTTCTCGCCACGGCCGTCAGCATCCAGCTACTCGCCTTTGAGCTGGCCGGTGCCTTCTTCTTCCCGCAGATCTTTAACACTATCTGGTATGAACTGATCCTCGCGGTGGTGCTCGTCGGCTACCCGCTCACGATCGGTATTGCGATCTTTAAGTACCGGCTCTATGCGATCGATCTGGTTATTAACCGCACCCTGATCTATGGCGGGCTGACCATGGTCGTTGTTCTGTTTTATATGCTTACCGTGGGGCTGCTGAGCCTGCTCTTCCATACCACTGGCGATCTGCTGAGTTCGCTGGTGGCCACCGGCGTGGTCGCGGTGTTGTTTCACCCGCTGCGCGAACGGTTACAGCGTGGCGTCGATCGGCTCATGTTCGGTGTACGCGATGATCCCTACGCAGTGCTGAC
This sequence comes from uncultured Chloroflexota bacterium, assembly GCA_937859575.1. GTDB lineage: Bacteria > Chloroflexota > Chloroflexia > Chloroflexales > Roseiflexaceae > CALLZL01. The sequence continues at coordinate 3,098 of CALLZL010000598.1, read as the reverse complement.
CCTGCTCAGCCGGCGGCTGCAGACCATTGCTACACCCGATGAGACCCTGAGCGCTATTGTGGTGACGATTGCCTCCGCACTCAAGCTGCCCGCAGTGGCGATCGAGCTGCTGGACCGCGAGCGCGTGATCCGTCGCGCCGCTGACGTACACCCATTGGACACCGGCGTAACCCTGATACTACAGTATCAACGCGAGACGGTCGGGCAGCTACGGGTAGCAGCGCGAGCGCCCGGTGAGGCATTCAGCACGCAGGAGCAGCAGCTGCTGGTGGATATCGCCGGGCAGATTGGTGCAGTCGCCTCGGCCACGCCGGATGCGCTGGCGCTCTTCCTCGCGGGAACAATTGGTGTTGGCCCGCGAGGAAGAGCGCCAGCGCATCCGGCGTGACCTGCACGACGGCCTTGGGCCGACTCTGGCCAGCCAGGCACTCAAGCTCGACGACCTGCACGATCAGTTGAGTGGCGCACAGCCGGCGGTGGCGGCACAGATCGAACGGCTGCGTGAGCAGTCCGAGCAGATGGTGGGCGAAATCCGACGCCTGGTTCATGAGTTGCGCCCGCCGGCGCTCGATGAGCTGGGGCTCTGTGGCGCGTTGCAGAGCCACCTGGCTCAGCTGCAGGGCGGCCCTGGCCACCCGCGAATTATCATGACGACGGAGCCGGAATACTTCCCACCATTGCCGGCGGCTATCGAAGTGGCGGCCTACCGGATCGTGCTGGAGGCCGTTACCAATGTGCTGCGCCATGCGCGGGCCACACGCTGCCGGATCGAGCTCAGCATGATCGCAAACGCCGGTGCACGCGGCCTGCAGATCAGCATCAGCGACGATGGTATCGGGATGTCTGCGTCGGTGCAGGATGGGGTTGGGCTGGCATCGATGCGCGAGCGGGCCGAAGAGCTTGGTGGCAACTGTACGATTGAGACAGGCGGCGGCAGCCGGGTTGTCGCCCGGCTACCCCTGCCGCAGGAGATCCAGCAATGAGCGCGACTCCTATTCGAGTGCTGATTGTCGACGACCACACCCTGTTTCGCGAGGGTCTGATCGCGATCATGGCCAATGCCCAGGATCTGGTTGTGGTAGGCGAGACCGGTATCGGCACCGACGCAATCACGATGCTACACGAACTGCAGCCGGATGTCGTTCTCATGGATATTAACATGCCCGGGAGCAACGGCATCGTGGTGACGCGGCAGATCCTGGCGCAGCAGCCGGCGATCGGCGTGATTATGCTCACCATGCTGGAAGATGACGAGTCGTTGTTTGCCGCGATGTGCGCCGGTGCACGTGGTTATATTCTCAAAGGTGCCCGCAAGAGCGAGGTGTTACGCACCATTCGCGCCGTTGCTGCCGGCGAGGCGCTCTTCGGCCCGGCGATTGCGGCCCGGGTCACGGCGCTGTTCCAGCAGCAGAGCGTTGCGCCGTATCAGGCCGCGATCGCCTTCCCTGATCTAACCGAGCGCGAGCGTGAGGTATTGGAGCTGATCGCGCAGGGGGCAAGCAATCAGGTGATCGCCCGGCAGTTGTCGATTAGTGCCAAGACCGTAAGCAACTATATCTCGATCATCTTCAGCAAGCTGCAGGTGATTGATCGCGCACAGGCGATTGTCAAAGCACGGCGGGCCGGGTTCGGCGATCGGGCATGAAAGGCAGCACTTCGCGGCGCCGCCGTTTGCTTCGGCTCCCCCGGCACTGCCATGCCGCAACGCGTTCCCCCCGCGCAATTAAATCTCTATGCTGCCGTGTGGGCGGCAGCTGCTCGATCTGCCGCTCAGGATCGGCTGGAATCCAGGATTCGCTGGAGACCGTCGAGGATCAGTTCCAAACCGAACGCGAAATCCGCAGCCTCATCGTAGCCGGGGCTTGTGGCATGCGCAGCCGCCATTTCGGCGAGATAGGGGGAAGTATCGGGGGGTAACGCCCGGAGAAAATCTTCGGCCCCCTGCACGCCCCGCTCATCGCCAGATGGCATATTGATGCTCTGGCGACCGAAGCCGTAGATGTAGCTGTCGATGAGGGAGAAGGCTCGCCCGGCAAGCTCGACTGTGAACCCTGCCTGCCGCAACACGCCAAGCACGGCTTCAAAATAGTGCAGGCGCCCCGGGCCGCCACTGGTGCGCGAATCAATCAACCGGGCAGCCCACGGGTGCCGGGTGAAGGCCGCACGGGCGGAATAGGCGCGTGACCGCATCGCCTCTCGCCAGTCGGCATCCAGGCTCGGCAGTTCGATCTCGTCAATCACCAGATCCACCATGCCATCCAGGAGATCATCTTTATTCGCGATATGGTTATACAGCGACATGGCTTCGACACCGAGTTGCCGCCCCAGAACCCGCATCGACAGCGCCTCGATGCCATGGATGTCGGCCATGCCGACCGCGACACGCAGCACTTTATCCCGCGTTAATGGTGCCGCTGCTTGTGCCTGCTTGGGCATGCCGGTATCCGCCTCATGACTGATTGACAAGCTTACAGTGTAAATGTATACTTACAGCGTAAGTATATCATGGTGCCGGCGGTGCCGCAAGCCGGCGGCGTCGGGCACGAAAGGCATGCGTCATGGAACGCACAACCGCAAAGCTTCTGGATCACCGGCATGTTGGCGGCGTGGCCGCGCTCTATCTGGCGGCCGCCTACCTGGCAGCGATGCCGTATTTTCTGCTGGTACTCGACTACCCGAGTGTGGCTGACCCGGCGGCGAAGCTCGCGCTCATCGTCGCCCATCAGGCTGATCTGTATGTCTTCAACCTTCTTGCATATGTCGTTTTCGGCCTGGTGCTGACCGTTCTGGCGCTGGTCCTTCACGATCACCTCACGGGAGCAACCCCTGCGATGGCGCGGGTGATCGTCGGCTGGGGCGTCATCTGGTCTTGCCTTCTGATCGCCAACGGGACGATCGCCAACATGGGGATGGAGTATGTCGTCAATCTTCAGGTGCACGACGCAACCGGCGCGGTGGCGGCATGGCAGCTGATCGAGGCGATCGTGAACGGGCTGGGCGGTGCGGGCGGTGAACTCCTCGGTGGTGCCTGGATGCTGATGGTGAGCATGGCCGGGCTACGTGCAAGGCGGTTACCCGGGGCGCTGCACTGGCTCGGG
>CALLZL010000597.1 GCA_937859575.1 uncultured Chloroflexota bacterium | reverse complement strand
GATGCGCGATCTGGGGATGCGCACAGATCATTCCTTCTCCCCTTCGCTTTAGTGATCCGCCCCTACCCCGCCAATGAGCTCAGCATACACCCGCATACGGCCGGCACGCAGCGAGCGGCGGTGGCCAAGCAGCCATTTGAGCGTTTCGACGGCCAGCTCGCCACCATAGGCAAGCAAGAGAAAGACCCAGAGCACCCTGGCAAGTGCCGCGCCATGCACCATACGGACATAGCGTAACCGGCTACGGTGGAAACTGAGGTAACGGCGGGCCGGTGCCTGCTCGCTGCTCTTCCCTTCGTGGTGCGTTATTTCTGCCTGCGGCAGATACATGATCCGGCATGGCGCACCACTATTGGCATGGATGCGCAACTGCCATTCCAGCTCCTCGGAATAGAGCGCAAACCCTTCATCAAGCAGCCCGGCATGCTCAATCGCCGTGCGGCGTACCAACAGCGCCGCCCCGACCAGCCAGTCATCCTCCTGCTCGATGTCATCAGGGCGATCGGCCATCCGGTAGCGCTGCGCCCAGGGGTTGGCCGGCCAGTACTGCTCAAGCGGCGTGCTCTCCCAGAAGAAGACCCCCGCCGTCGGGAAACGCCGCCGCGATCCCTGCGGCGTACCGTCGCCATAGCGCAGCCGCGGCCCAACCACGGCAACCTGCGGGTGTGCATCAAGGTAATCGACCAGCAGACGCAGGGCATCGGGCGCTACTTCGGTGTCGGGATTCAGCAACAGCAGATAGTCGGGCGGATTCGCTTCGGCCAGCACCCGCCGCAATGCCAGATTGTTGCCGCCGGCGAACCCCAGATTCGCCCCCGACTCAAGCAGCTCAACCTGAGCAAATCGATCGCGTACCATCGCCGGTGTGCCATCGGCCGATGCGTTATCGACGACAAGAATCCGGCCACTGAGTGCGCCGGCGTCAAGCGCCGCCCGCACACTCGTCAGGCAGCGCTGCAATAGTTCACGCACATTCCACGAAACAATAATGATGGTAATGTGAGTCATAGGGTATAGCACACCGCACAAAACGAGAGCTCGGGCCGACCAATTGCGGCGTATTAGCGCCGATCAGGGCCTGCCCGGCGCGCCAGGGTATACAGATACACGAATTTCATCAGTTCGAAGAGCGCCAGAGTACCGCAGAGTACGATACCGAGAGCACCATCGCGCCAGCCACCAAGGGTGATAAAGCGCCGGTAGAATTCGCGCAGCGGTGCGCCGGCCAGATTGCGCAGGCGGGTACGCCGGCCGCTGCGATAGAGTATCTCGGCCTCGCTGAACGCATAGGCACGCTGTTTACGCCAGAATTCACCATAGTGTTCGATATTGATATGCAGCAGATGTTGCTGCAACGTAGCGGTTGGCCCATCGACAATCGCGACTTCATGCACCAGGCGTTGTTCGTCGTAGCGCGCTGCTGTGCGGCGCAGCAGGCGGAGTTGCGGATCGGGATACCAGCCGCCGCCACGCACTACCCGGCCGAAAAACTGATTATAACGCGGGATCCAGAACCCTGCAGCCTGCCCTGGATCGGCAAGGATGCTACGCAACTCGGCAGCCAGTTCGGCAGTCAGCCGCTCATCGGCATCAACGAAAAGCACCCATTCGTGGCTGCAGAGTGCAAGCGCCAGATTACGCTGCGCCGAAAAATTCCGCCAGGCGGCATGCACGACACGCGCCCCATGGGCGGCGGCAAGAGTCGCAGTTGCATCGGTTGTCCGATCATCAAGCAGCACCAGCGTTTCGGCGGCCAAGCCGGCCAGGCTCACCAGTGCGGCTTCGATATGGCGCGCTTCGTCGCGGGCGATAATCACCGCTGCCAGTTGAGCAAGCGGCATCATGGGCGCACCGCTTCGCCATACGCCCATAGGCGGGCCCGCAACTCGGAACGATCGATCCGCCGGCGGGCGTAGTCGAGCCAGGCACACCCGGCGGCACGCAACATGCCGGCCTGCAATACCAGCCGATGCACTGCCGCAATATGCGGCGGTTGTGCCATGCGCACGAAACGCATCCGGCTACGCCAGAGCGCTACCAGCATCCGAGCACGGAACTGGCTTGTCGCCGCGCCACCGATATGGGTCACACGCGCCTGCGGCACCTGCCAGATCGACCATCCTGCACGCCGGATACGCAGGCACCACTCGACCTCTTCGACATACATATGGAAACCGCTATCAAGCATGCCGAGCGTCTCGATCACGTCGGTGCGGGTGAGAATGCACGCACCCAATGGATGATCAATCGGGAACGGCTCATCACCTTGCTCCTGCGGGTAACGGCCGTGCCACCATGAGCCGTAGAGCCGCCCCGGCAATACCTCGCCGGGCGGAAAGAGATCCAACACCGTCATGCTAAGGGTTGGGAAGCGAAATGCCGCCGGCTGCAGGCTTCCGTCACTATTGAGCAGGCGTGGCCCTACCGCGCCAACCCGTGGGTGTGCGTCGAGAAATGCGGCCAGGGTCTCGATCGCTGCCGGATGCACAATGGTATCGGGGTTGAGCAATAAGAGATACGCGGGGCGCTGCGCGAGAGGCAGATCACATAACCACTGCAACCCGAGATTGGTGCCCGCGGCAAATCCGTGGTTCTCGCCCGGCTCGATCAGCATAACACCGGGAAACTCTGCCCGCACCATGGCGACGCTCCCATCGGTTGAAGCATTATCGACCACCACAATACGCAGCGGGATGCGGCAACCCTGAGTGAACCAAGGCAGGCCCGCAAGAGATCACGGGTATTGAATGAGACGATTACCACACCGACAAGCATCTGCACCAATGGGTCTTCTTTCTTGGTATGCTGCGCCGCCAAGTGTAGCCGGGTGCGCCGCCTGCGTCAAGCACATGGTACTTGCACGAATGTTATGAGTCTGTTATACTCACGGCCAGCACTGGTAAGACCACCTCACCACCTTACATCCTTACAACCAGACAACCAGAATATGTTTCCAGTAAGGAGCAAAGGAGTGGACGATGACAATCACACCGATTGAGCGCACGCGCCTCTCTGATGCTGTTGTCGATCAACTGAGCAAACTCATCATCAACGGCACCTATGCAGTTGGCGAGAAGTTACCCAGTGAACGCGAACTCGCGAAAAGCCTGGGGGTCGGGCGGCCATTGGTACGCGAGAGCTTCCGTATTCTCGAGTCGGTCGGGCTGGTTGCCGTACGGCCCGGAATCGGTGCGATTGTCACCGGTAACAGCCCAAAGAACCTGGCGATCGCCAATACGCTCTGGAGCCAGCCGGAGCGAGTCGTCGAAGTCATCGAGGTGCGTGATGTACTTGCCGGCCGGGCGGCCGAGCTTGCCGCGTTACGCAGCACCGATGCCGAACTCGCACAACTCGAGCAGAATTTTCTGCTTCAGCAGCAGGCGGCGGCGCAGGATGCCATCGACGAACTCATCCGGCTCGACGACGAATTCCACACCTTGATCTACCGTGCCGCACGCAATAGTGTCTTGACGGCTATGGCGGATTTTTCGAGCACGCTGCTCAACGGCATCGAATGGAACGGATTGACGCTAGCGACGCGCCGGCATAAATCGTTGGCCGAACATGCGCAGATCGTGGCGGCGATCAAGGCACGGGATCCCGAACGCGCCGCCCATGCCGGGCGCTATCACGCACAGCAATCAAACAACGAGATCCGCAAACTGGTCGAAAGCCATGCGCTGCAGAGTAACAGCGACGCAGAAGAACGCGACGACCTCGAATAACCAGCAACACGAGCAGCAAGTGAGGCTACTATGAACTACGAGCGACGCATTGCCGAACTTCGGCGGCGGATGGATGAAACCGGTATCGATCTTGTCTATCTGACACGCGGGGCCAATCTGTTCTATCTGGCGGGTATCCGCCGCCCACTCGAACACGGCACCGACCACAACGCCTATGGCGATTGGGCGTGCGGTGCGTATATCGGGCGTGCGGGCGGTATCGAGCTGATTGCCCCACGCATGGGGGGGAGTTTCTACGAGCGTGAGGCCGCCGACAAGCCATGGATTGCGGGTGTGCGTTTGATCCAGGAAGCGGAGCGCCCGATCGATGTTCTGTCGCAGACCCTCAAAGGGTTCGGCACACTCAAACATGTGGCTGTTGATGAACGCACCTGGGCACAGCAGACCGAAGCGATCCGCGAGACCCTTCCCGAAGCACGTGTCTCGCTGGCAAGCAGCCTGATCGCGCCGATGCGGATGATCAAGGATGCCGACGAACTCGTAGCAATGCAGCGTGCATCAGCGATGGCCGATCTGGTCTTTGCCCGCTCGCTGCCCATTCTGCGCGCCGGTGTCACCGAGTTCGAAGTGGCCCGCGAAATCGATTACCAGTTCCAACTGGCCGGCGCCGAATACACCTCGTTCGAGACCGGAATTACTTTTACCGGTGCGGCGGCGGCCAGCGCCGGTACCATGCGTACCGGCCAGCGCACCCTCATGCCGGGCGATTCGGTCACCTTTGATTTTGGCTGCGTGCTCGACGGCTACTGCTCGGATTTCGGTCGTTCAGCTTTCTTCGGCGAACCGCCGGCCGAATATGTACGCGTTCACGAAGTGGTGCTCGAATCGCAAGCAACCGCAATGCGGCTGATGAAGGCCGGTGCCTGCACCGCTGCCCAAGCCAATGCCGCCGCACGCAAAGTGATCGCCGACGCTGGTTACGATACCGGATTCACCCATCGGCTGGGCCACGGCATCGGTGTTACCGTCCACGAAGCACCGTTTCTCGACTTCATGGATCACACAGTGCTGCAAGAGAACATGTGCTTTACCGTCGAGCCGAGCATTCGCATGCCGGGGCGGTTTGGCAACCGTGTCGAGGATGTTGTTCTGATCACCGCCAATGGTGGTGTATCGCTCAACCAGGCCCCACACACCCTGACGATTGTCGAATGAAAGGGCTGCAATGAACCCGTATCATACACGGCTGCGCCGGGTACAGGATGCCATGGCACATGCCGGAATCGATCTCATGTACCTCAACTACGGCCCCGACATGACCTATGTCAGCGGGATCGTCGCGCCGCTCTACTACTATATTATGAAGAGCCCCGGCGACTGGATCACCGGGTTGATCATCAGCCTCGACCGGCCGCCGGTGCTGGTGTTACAGAAGGCGTTTGCCGTCAATGTCACCACGCAGACATGGATCGACGATATTCGCATTATGCCCGACACCAGCGATCCCGATAGATTCCTGGCCGATGTGCTGCACGAATTCGCACCGGCCGGCAAAACAATCGCCCTCGGCAAGATGGTCTGGGCGCAGACGGCACTGAGCCTGCGGGCGGCGGCCCCCGATGCGCGCTTCATCGCTGCAACCAACACCTTCATGGATCAGATACGAGTGATCAAGGATCCGGATGAAATTGCCCTCATGCAGAAGGCCGCCGAGATCACCGATATTGCACTGACCGAAACGGTCGCACGGATGCGAATCGGCATGACCGAGCGTGATGTCGCGATCGAGCTTGATTACCAGATGCGGCGTCATGGCGGCGATGGGCCGTCGTTCTACCCCGGCATCATCTGTGTCGGCAATGGTAGCGACCCCCAGCGCCATATCTTCACCCGCAATACCGACATGATTCTGGCAGCCGGAACCTCGGTCGCCTTCGATTACGGCACGCTCTACCAGGGGTACTGCTCGGATTTCGGCCGTTCGGTATTTATGGGCGAGCCGCATCCCGAGGCATTGGCTGCCTATCGCTCGATCACGACCAATGCTCAGAAACTGTTTGAAACCATGGGCGACGGCCGCACCACACCACTGCAGATCTGTAATCACATGGCCGAACTCATGACCGCCGACGGCTTCGGTGAATATTACATGGTGTATGGCCTCGGCCACTCGATCGGCCTCGAAGTCCATGAAGAACCGTGGCTCAAACCACCCTACGATGAGCCGATTCGTGAAGGCATGATCTTCACCATCGAGCCAAAAGTCTGGAAGCCCGGCGTCTTCTATGTGCGCTGTGAAGATGTCGTGCTGGTTGGCGCCGATCGTGGCACACCGTTGACACGCTCGACCTACGAGCCGATCGTGATCACGACGTAACGAGGAGCGCGAAATGACTGTCGTGACATCGTCATCGGGCGCGACCCAGGCCGAAACAGCCGTGCGGCCAAGTCAGTCGCTGCTGAGTATCACCTGGCGGCAACTGCGGCGCAATCCGGGTGCCATGCTCGGGCTGATCATCATTCTGTTGCTCATCATGGTAGCTCTCTTTGCACCGCAGATCGCACCCTACGATCCGCTGCGGCAGAACTTCCGTTCGGCACTTCAGCCGCCATCGGTCGAGCACCCATTCGGCACTGATGATGTCGGGCGCGATATTCTGAGCCGGGTGATCTTCGGGACCCAGATCTCGTTGCGGGTCGGGTTGGTTGCGGTCTCGATCAGCGCATCGCTGGGGGTGTTGCTCGGCCTGGTGGCCGGCTACTACGGCGGCTGGGCCGATACCCTGATCTCAGGTGTCACCGATACCCTGCTGGCCTTCCCCGGCCTCTTGCTCGCACTGGCCGTTGTGGCGGTGCCCCGGCCCCCCCCGTTCAACCTCCTGATCGCGGGCGGGGTCGGGAACCTCCCCGCCTCCCTCCCGGGTTCCC
>CALLZL010000596.1 GCA_937859575.1 uncultured Chloroflexota bacterium | reverse complement strand
CGCATGACGACCTTCGAACGGTATTTTCTGGCCGATCCGGCGACACATGTGGAGCCGAAAGGTGCTTACTACCAGGTACGCGAAGATGAAGCATTTTGCCGCAAGGTCCTCGCTGCCTTTGGCGGCGACCCGGATCATGGCCATATTATCAACGGCCATACCCCCGTCAAGGTGCGCAAGGGCGAACGCCCGCTGCTGGCCGGCGGCCGCCTGATCGTTATCGACGGTGGTATGAGCGAAGCCTACCGCGCCGACACCGGGATCGCCGGTTATACGCTGATCGGTAATTCGCACGAACTGGCGTTGGCAGCCCACGAGCCGTTTGCCTCGGCCGACGAACTGATCGAGCGTGGCAGTGATAACACCCCACATACCGAACTCGTGACCGCCTACCCACAACGACGAATGATTGCCGATACCGATATCGGCCGTATGCTGATCGGCCAGCTCGAAGACCTGCGCAAACTGGTTGATGCCTATCGACGCGGCATCCTGCCCGAGGCATAAAAAACCGGTGTGCGGCAATTGCCACACACCGGTGTTGGTTCGGTACGCCGTTCAGACGGCATGCGCCTCGTGTTTCTGGTCGGCCAGGGCCTGTGCCAGATGCGGTGGCACATCTTCGTAATGGTCGAACTGCATGGTAAACCGGCCGCGCCCCTGGGTTAGCGAGCGCATGTCGGTGGCGTACCGCAGCACTTCGGCCAGCGGCACCTGCGCCGTGATCACCGTGCGCCCGCTCTCGTCGGGCATCATGCCCATCACACGGCCACGGCGCGTGGTGATATCGCTCATGATATCGCCGGCATACTGCTCGGGCACACTGATCTCAAGGCTATAGATCGGCTCCATGATCACCGGGTTGGCCTTGGCGGCAGCAAGTTTGAACGCCTCGTGGCCGGCAATCTGAAAAGCGATATCTTTGCTGTCAACCGGGTGCATCTTACCGTCGAACAGCTCGACCCGCACATCAACCATCTGGTTGCCGGCGACAACCCCTTCGTTCATGGCGGCCCGAACCCCCTTTTCGACCGATGGAATGAACGAGCGATCGATCCCCCCGCCGACAATCGCATTGACGAACTCAAGCGGATCGGCGCGCTCCGGGTCGGGCGGCAGTGGAGCGACCCGGATTGTCACATCGGCAAACTGCCCGGCACCACCGGTCTGCTTCTTGTGGCGATACTGGGCCTCGGCGCGGCCGCGGATCGTCTCGCGGTATGGCACGTGCGGCAGATCAAGCTCGACATCAACGCCAAACTTGCGTTTCATGCGCTCGGCAACGATCTGCAGATGCGGTTCACCAAGCCCCGAGAGCATTGTCTCGCCGGTGACGGCATCGCGCGACATACGCAGCGTCGGATCTTCTTCGACCACATGGTGCAGGGCGCTGCCGAGCTTATCGAGATCGGCACGCGTCTTGGGTTTGATGACGGCGGTATGTGCCGGAGCGGGGAAGTTGATACCGGCCAGCTGGATCGGATGATCGTGGCTGGTGAGCGTGTCGCCGGTGAGCACATCGCCAAGTTTGGTGAGTGCGCCAAGTTCGCCCGGCCCGAGCATCGCGACGGCGACCTGTTCTTTCCCACGCACCGCATAGACCTGGCCGATGCGTTCGTCGCGGCGCGTGCGCGGATTGTACACGGTGGAGTTGGCATTCAGTTGGCCGCTGAA
>CALLZL010000595.1 GCA_937859575.1 uncultured Chloroflexota bacterium | reverse complement strand
GCCGCAGAAAGCCGACCTCGGGTCGCGGGCGCTGGCTCATGTTGATCGCCAGAACCCGGCCGGCACGCTTTGCCGCCTCGACCATCTTCTCGCCGTCGGCAAGCGAGGTCGCCAATGGCTTTTCGCACATGACATGCAGGCCGGCTTCGAGCCCGGCGATCGATGCCGGTGCATGGAAGGCATTTGGAACACCGACTGAAATTGCATCAAGCCGGCTCTTCTCGATCATTTCGCGGTAATCGCCATACGCCGCCGGAATGCCGAACTCCGCCGCCGCCGCCTGCGCCCGCTCGAGATTCGTGTCGCAGATTGCGGCGATCTCGACCCCCGGAATCTGCCGGAAGGTGGGAATATGGCCGCGCGTCGTAATCATGCCCGCGCCGACAACCCCGATACGTAGTGGATTAGTCATGAATGTTGCTCCTCAATCTGAACGCCACTGTTCTGTGCGCAGTGATCTGCGCCCCGGAGGTGTGCTGAGCGTCAGCCACCACATGCATGCCCGCCGGCACCGCAGCATGCGTCTTCGCAGAAGAAAAAAGCCGCCTGTGGTCGCGCTCGTGCTGCCTCGCGGCCTATCATACCACGCTTCCTTCCCACCCCATGAGATGGTATACTGACCGCCAATATCCTTTCGGGAAGCGAGGTCACAGATGCCTGAATCGTGCGATACGCTCCTGGTTCATGGTGTGGTTGTCACAATGGATGCGCAGCAGCGCGTGATCGCCGATGGTGCGGTTGCGATCCGTGGCCGCGAGATCGTCGCCGTCGGTACGACAAGCGAGCTCACTGCCACCTACGCTGCCGGTGAGACGATCGATTGCTCGGGATGTGCAATCATTCCCGGCCTGATCAATGGCCATGCCCATGTGCCTATGAGCCTCATGCGCGGCCTGGTTGCCGATCAACAGCTCGATGTCTGGCTCTTCGGCTACATGTTCCCGGTCGAAAGCCGCTTCTGCGATGCTGCGTTTGTCGCCACCGGCACACGGTTGGCCTGTGCCGAGATGATCCGCGGCGGAATCACAACCTTTGTCGACATGTACTACTTCGAAGAGGAGGTCGCCCAGGTGGCGGCCGATTCCGGCATGCGTGCCATCTGCGGCCAGACGGTCATGCGTCTGCCGACGCCTGACGCCGCTTCATTCGACGACGGCCTCGAGCGGGCGCGGCGCTTCATCGAGCGTTGGCATGGCCACGAGCGCATCATCCCCACGATAGCCCCGCATGCGCCGTATACCTGCACCGATTCGATCTACCACGAGGCAGCCGCGCTCTGCCGCCGCTATGATGTGCCGCTCGTCACCCACCTCTCGGAAACAGCCCGCGAGGTGGTCGAAAGCCGCGCCGAGCGCTCGATCACGCCGATTGCGTATGCACGCGGGGTTGGCGCGTTTGATGTGCACTGTATCGCGGCGCACTGTGTTCATGCCACCGAAGAAGACATTGTGCTCCTGCATCAGCATGGTGTCGGTGTGGTCACATGCCCCTCTTCCAATCTCAAACTCGCCAGTGGCCTGCCGCCTATCCGGCGCTTCATCGAATCCGGCCTGCGCACCGGTATTGGCACCGATGGCCCCGGCTCAAACGACGACCAGGATCTGTTTGCCGAGATCCACCTCGCCGCCCTGCTCCCCAAAGGGGTCAGCGGCGATCCGACGGTTGTTCCGGCGCGGGATGCCTTCGCGCTTGCAACATCATCGGGTGCAAAGGCCATCCATCTCGATCACATCATCGGCTCGCTCACCGCCGGTCGCCGCGCCGATGTGGTGGTGGTCGAACTCGATCAACTCCACTCTTCACCACGCTATACCTACGACATCAACGCGATCTATTCGTACCTGGTCTATGCCGCCCGCTCGGCCGATGTGCGTGATGTCTTCGTCGATGGGCATGCCCTGTTGCGCAACGGCGCACTGCAAACTCTCGACGCAGGGGCAATTCTGCAGGAAGCCCGGGCCATTGCCGAACAGATCAACACCTTTCTTGCCGAACGCGAAGACAATTTGCTCGACAAGATCCTGGCGGTCGGCGGTGTGCGTCAGAACGAACAGTTTGAAGTGCAGGTAAAGGCGCTGATCGGCGATCCGCAAAATGCCGAACGTATTATCGAAGCACTCGCGCACGAACCGTTTACGATTACGAAAGCCAGCGAACGCACCCAGTACGATACCTTCTTCCTCTGGCATGACGAATCGCGTGGGCGGTTGCGGTTACGGGAAGACCATCGCATTGATCCGGGTGCCCGCGCCGAGCCGAAGTATACGATCACCCTCACCGTACCGGCGCGCCTCGACGAATACCCATCGGCAATTCTGATCGGCCGGGCGCGCTATACCGCACCTGCCGTGCGTACCATGCGCTTCTACCGCGAATATTTCGCCCCTGATCGGGTTGTCGATCTCGAAAAGCGCCGCCGCCGCTGGCGCATTATCTATAAGGGCGAAGATTTCGCCATCAACATCGATACACTCGTCGGCCACCAACGCCCCGGACCGTATATCGAGATCAAGAGCCGCACCTGGAGCCATAAGGATGCCGATACCAAGGCAGCCCTGATTGGTGAACTGCTGCAGTTGTTCGAAATCGATGAGACGGCGCTCGTCAAACAGGAGTATGTTGAACTCTGATGCCATACCGGGGATTAACACTGATCGGCCTGACGGGCAATATCGCCTGTGGTAAAAGCACGGTGCTGCAACTGCTGCATACCCATGGTGCGGCAACCATTGACGCCGATGCCGTCACCCATGCCTTGCAGCAACCGGGGCAGCCGGTGTATCAGGCGATCGTGGCGGCCTTCGGCGATGCGATCCTGAGCGCGCCCGGCGGCCCGATCGACCGGCGGCGCCTCGCGGCGATCGTCTTTGCCGATCCGGCCGAACTGCGTCGCCTCGAACAGATTGTGCATCCGGCTGTGCATGCCCATCTGCATGCCTGGCTTGCACAACGTGCCGCCGAAGCCCCCGGCAGTGTCGCGGTGATTGATGCCGTCAAGCTGCTCGAAGCCGGCTGGAAACCGCTCTGTGATGCGGTGTGGGTTGTAACATGCACCCCCGAACAGCAACTGGCACGCCTGGTGGAATCGCGCGGCATGACACCTGCCGAAGCCGAGCAGCGTATCGCCGCCCAGCCATCCCAGGCAGCCCGTGTTGCCCAGGCCGATCTCGTGATCGACAATAGCGGTTCGCTGGCCGCAACGGCAGCCCAGGTAGCGGCCGGTTGGCAGGCGCTGCAGGCCAATCGCCGCCAGGGGTAGCGGTTCGGCGGTTGGCAGAGATCCCCGCATCGCCCAACTGCTCGGCCCCCTGGTGAGCAGCAAGGGCTTAAAGAGGAACCATTTGATGCACTTTACCGAATACTGGGCGATTGTCGAACGTGATCATACCATTCAGAATCCAAGTTCACCGGCCAAACTGGCGCTGCTCGGCGAATACTGCCGGGTTGCCGCCGGGGCACGGGTGCTCGATATCGGCTGCGGCAAAGCCTGGCTGTTACGCCGCTGGGCACGCGATTACGGCATCGCCGGCACTGGGATCGAGATCAACGCAGCGTTTCTTGCCGAAGCTCACACCCATGCCGCCGCCGAGGATGTAAGCAACCATCTGACGCTGATCGAAGGCGGAGCACTCGATATCGCCGTCGAGCCTCAGAGCTACGATATCGTGCTCTGCCTGGGGGCTTCGTTTGCCCTGGGTGGATTCGATGCCGCCATCGGCTGGATGCGCCGCGCCGTGCGCCCCGGCGGCACCATCGCCATTGGTGAGCCATTCGCCACTCAGTTGCCGCTACCGCCGGCGCTTGCAACCGAATGGGGCAGCGGCATGCGCGACATGCCCGGCCTTGTCGAAACGCTCGAACAGGATGATCTGGTGCTGACCGGCATGATCCTCTCATCGCCCGACGACTGGGATCACTACGAGAGCCTGCACTGGCGTGCCGCGCTCGAATGGGCCGAACGCAACCCGGATCATCCCGATCGCATGCAGCTCGTCACCAGGGTGGTTGCCAACCGCGATCGCTATTTGCGCTGGGAACGCCAGGCGATCAACTGGGGGATTTTCGTCGTCCGTGCCTGAAATACCCCGCATACCAGAGAGAGGCTATGCCGCATGACACATCCGGATCCGGCGCAGCGGATAAGCGAACTCCACGAAACCATCCGCAGCTACAACTATCACTACTATGTGCTCGATACACCGATCGTCAGTGATACTGAGTACGATACCCTCATGCGTGAGCTGCGCGCACTGGAGGAAGCACATCCCGCACTCGCCACACCCGATTCGCCGACGCGCCGGGTTGGCGCGGCCCCCAGCGAGCGCTTCGCGAAAGTTAACCATCCGGTGCCGATGCTTTCGCTTGCTAACGCCTTCGATGAAGCCGATTTGCGCGCCTGGCGCGAACGGGCGCTGCGATTGCTCGGCGAAGAGACCCCCCTGGCCTTTGTGGCCGAGCCGAAGATCGATGGCCTGGCAATCGCGCTGACGTACGAACAGGGGCGGCTGGTACGCGGCGCCACCCGTGGCGATGGCGAGGTCGGCGAGGATGTGACCGCGAATCTGCGTACGATCGCCAGCATCCCACTGATACTGCATGCGCCGGGCGAACCATGGCGCATCCCCGAGCGCATCGAAGTACGTGGCGAAGTCTATATGCGTATTGCTGATTTCGATCGGCTGAACCAACGCCTTGCCGCCGCCGGCGAGCGTGTCGCCGCCAACCCGCGTAATGGGGCGGCCGGTTCGCTGCGTCAGAAGGATCCAGCCATCACCGCCGGCCGGCCATTGCGCTTCTTCGCCTATGCGATCGGCCCGGTCGAAGGGGTTCAGCCGCGTTCGCAGTGGGAATCACTCGAACTCCTACGCGCACTCGGCTTTCCCGTCAATCATGACGCACGCCGCTTCGAACAGTTCGAAGAGACACTTGCCTACTGCAGTGCATGGATGACCCGCCGCGATACCCTGCCCTACGAAGCCGATGGTATCGTCGTCAAGATCGACAATCTCGACCATCAGCGCGATCTGGGGGTGGTCGGGCGCGATCCACGCTGGGCGATCGCCTTCAAATTCCCGGCACGCGAAACAACCAGCCGCCTGCTCGATATTGTGATTAATGTCGGCCGTACCGGCGTCATTACCCCCAACGCCGTGATCGAACCGGTCAATATCGGAGGCGTGACGGTGCGGAATGCGACACTGCACAACGCCGATTATATCCGTGACCGCGACATCCGTATTGGTGATTATGTGACCGTCAAGCGCGCCGGTGATGTGATCCCGCAGATCATCGGCCCGATCGCCGAACGACGCGATGGGAGCGAGCGCATCTGGGCCATGCCCGAACGCTGCCCGGCCTGCGATACGCCACTCGAACGAGTTGATGGCGAGGTCGCCTATCGCTGTGCCAATTTCGGCATCTGCCCGGCTCAGCTCGTGCGCCGCATCGAACATTTCGTGTCGCGTGGTGCCATGGATATCGCCGGAATCGGCGAGCGGCAGGCACAACTCTTTGTTGAATACGGCTGGGTGCGCGATGTTGCCGATCTATTCGAACTCAATATCGAACATTTTGCGGGTGTCGAAGGGTATGGCGAGAAGCGGGTCGCCAATCTGCTGAGCGCCATCAATGATGCAAAACAACGGCCGCTGCCGCGCCTGATCACCGGCCTGGGCATCCGTTATGTCGGCGAAGTTGTCGCCGGCCTGCTGGCACGCCGCTTCGGCTCGCTGGCAGCCCTTGCCGACGCAACTGCCGATCAGATCGCGTCGATCGATGGGGTCGGCCCTTCGATTGCCGCCAGTGTGACGGAGTTCTTTGCCGTACCGGCCAACCGCGCTCTGATCGAAAAACTCAGCGCCCTTGGGGTTGCTACGATCTGGCAAGGTGCCCCGGAAGCCAGCAGTACGGCGCTGGCCGGCAAGACGTTTGTCATCACTGGTACCCTGCCGACCCTCTCGCGCGAGGCGGCTGCCGAGCTGATCAGCGCCAATGGCGGCAAAGTCACCGGCAGTGTGACGCGCAAAACCGATTATCTGGTCGTCGGTGCCGATCCCGGTGGCTCCAAATACAACAAGGCGCTTGAGCTGCAGATCCCGCTGCTCGATGAAACGGCACTGCGCATCCTGCTGACGGCTGCGCCCGAGGCCTCTGCTCCTGAGTAGTATGAACGCATGCCGTAACAACTTGCAACCACGGGTTTCAGACTGCTACGCACTTCCTGCCCATGATCTGCGACCATGTTACAATACTAGCAATAGAAGTGTGGTACGTGCGCAGTCTGCGCCACATATCGGAGCAGGAAGATGTCGCAGGGCAAGAAGAGAGCAGCAACCGGCCGCTCGTTCAGTTGGAATGCAGATACGATCCGTGCTTTGCGCCACCACCTGAACCTGACGCAGCGGCAGCTCGCCGAACAACTCGAAGTTCGCCAGCAGACGATCAGTGAATGGGAGACCAACCTGCACACGCCGCATCGCTCTACCCAGAAGCTGCTGACGCTGCTTGCCGAACAATCCGGCTTTGTTTTCCCCACAACGATGCAGCCCTACGCGGCTGAAGATCCGCCGCTCGAACGTGAAGCGGGCAAGTAGTAGGCAATCAGCAACCAATATAACAAACGCGGCAGCTGAGCTGCCGCGTTTGTGCGAAACTATTCCGCCGGTTTAGCCGCCCGTGATGCGGGTACGCGTCGGGGTGAATGTTGGTGTCGGCGTATTGGTCGGCGTCGGCGTATTGGTCGGCGTCGGTGTAAGTGTGCGCGTCGGCGTGTTGGTCGGCGTCGGTGTGCGCGTCGGTGTATTGGTCGGGGTTGCCGTCGGCAGTGCCGCCGCAATCTTGAAGTTGTCGGTCTTGGCATTACACGTCTGTGTACGTGGGTCGCCAAGCTCGAACTGCGACACACCCGCCTTGAAAACACCCGGGTAGTAGCTGGCCGGAACACCGCTGAACGGCCCTGCCGGGAAGGGTGCCAGATCGCCGCCGGCATGGTACAGCGTACCACTGCTCACGATCACCCCGCTCGGCGGGTTGACAGTCTCGATCCACCAGTAGTAGATACCGGCCGTCAGGTTGCCGCTCAGGTGCGGCGAACGGACACAACCATACGGGCAGTCGTACTGGTTAAAGTTCACCGAACTACCGTACATATCGGTCGTCTTCATACCACCCGAGATCTGGCACATTGGCGTGGCCGTCGGTGTGATCGTCGGCGTATGGGTTGCTGTGCCGGTCTGGGTTGGCGTACCGGTACGCGTCGGTGTTAACGTCCGCGTCGGTGTTAACGTCCGCGTCGGTGTAGCGGTGGCCGTGCGGGTCGGCGTAGCTGTCGGGCAGACACCGCCCGGGCATGGTGTAGCCGTACGGGTGGCGGTCGGTGTGCGGCTCGGTGTCGGCGTACGGGTCGCCGTACGGGTCGGTGTAAATGTCTGGGTTGGGCCTGCCGTCGCCGTTGGTGTGCGGGTCGGCGTGGCCGTACGGGTGCTGGTCATCGATGCCGTCACCGTCGGCGTCGCCGTCGGCGTCAGGGTGCTGGTCGGTGTCGGCGTCGTGGTCGGGGTATTGGTCGCCACCACCGGCGTCACCGTCGGGGCACCAGCCTGCACAAAGCCGGTACGCATCGGCATGAAGAACGACGAATGCAGCCGAACCTTCTCGTCGAAGATCGTCGAAACAAATGGGAAGAACATGTCGTAGTCGGTAATGACATAGACATGCACATAGCACGAGTAGATCGGGTTGCCGAGGGTTGGGCAGGGGGTGGTGCGATCGACGCCATCCGGATCATCATACGGATTGCCGTTTGGATCATTGGTCGGATCACCGTCGAGGTCGGCATCGAGCACGGCAGAAACCCGGATATAATCTTCGATCACCGGGTTGCCGGTTGCCGGATTGATCTGGAACCAATCATAGATTCCATCCCCGTCGGTATCCTGCACATCCAGGATCCCATCGCGGTTGAGATCGTGCATGTTGGCGGCAATAATGCCGCCTGTCGAGCCCGACTCATCGCGGACGCGCATGCGAATCTCGGCGTAGTTGAGTTCGGCAACACTACCGGTCTCGACCTGGATGTAGCGGCTGCCGAACTGAGCGCCTTCCTGCGCTGCGCTGTGCAGCACCTGCAGGTTGAGGAAGATCAACCCCAGATCAACTGCCGCCAGCAACAGAAAGAGGATGAGGGTGAGCGCCAGTGCGCCTTCAACAAGTGCCTGACCTGGTTTACGTAACAATTCCTTCATGACGGACCTCTCTGGACGACAACGAACGACTGCGATGTCGAGGTCTATTACAACATGTTCAAGGATACGGCATGATGTAGCAGAGAATATATACAACACGGTTTCGATTACGTTATAGAATGGTAGTTAATGAGACGTATAAATCGTTCCACAGACATTCAGCTGCCGGCGCATCTCAGGGAGCGGCTGGCACAGGGGCATCCGTGGGTTTACCGCAATCATATTGCCGTTGTGCCGCGGCTCGAAAGCGGCAGCTGGGTGCGCGTGCAGTGTGGCGGCTGGTCGGGGATCGGCTTGTGGGATGCCGACGGGCCGATCGCCATCCGGCTGTTTGCGGCACAACAACCTCCGGATGCTGCCTGGTTGGCAGCACGGGTGCGCGAGGCGTGGGAATTGCGGGCACCCTTGCGGCATGCCGGCTGCACAGCCTACCGTTGGTTGTTCGGCGAGGGCGATGGGCTGCCGGGCATGACGGTCGATCGCTACGGGGATTATGCGGTGATGCGTACCTATGGTGGTGGTGCGGCCCGGCTTGCACCGCAGATTGCAGAAGCGTTAATGGCCTGCGATCCGGCACTCAGCGGGGTGGTGCGGCGGATCGACGCTGATGCGACAGATGCCACAGACGACGATATGCCCGGCGATTCGTCGCTTGCCGTGCTGGCGGGCAACCCGCCACCACAGCGCATCGATGTCGTTGAGTACGACATGCAATTTGCGGTTGATCTCCGGATCGGCCAGAAGACCGGGCTGTTTCTCGATCATCGCGAGAACCGCCGCCTGATCGAGCAGTTTAGCGCCGATCGGAGTGTACTGAACTGTTTTGCCTATACCGGGGCATTTTCACTCTATGCGCTGCGCGGCGGCGCACGATCGGTGGTGAGTGTCGATATTGGGAAAGGGTTAGCCGCTGCAACTGCCGCCAATATCGCACTGAATCGGCTTGACGCCGGGCGCCATCGGTTCATCACCGAAGACTGCTTTACGCTTTTGAATCGCTTTGCCGAGGAGGGGAAGCGCTTTGATATGCTGATCCTCGATCCGCCGAGCTTCGCCCGCAGCCGGCAGAGCCGCTATGCGGCGCAACGCGCCTATGTCAAGCTAAACGCGTTGGCGCTGCGTTGTGTGGTGCCGGGCGGGCTGCTGGCGACCGCCAGTTGTACCAGCCAGATCGGGCCCGAGGAGTTCAAAGAGGCGATTGCCGCCGCCGGTGCCGTGAGCGGCCGCCGCCTGCAGATCATACACGAGGCTGGTCAGCCGCTTGATCATCCGGTGCCGGCCCACTTTCCGGAAGGGCGCTATCTGAAATTCGTGATTGGTCGAGTTCTTGCCGAGAGTCGGTCGTAGCAGTTCTGAAGATAAGCAGAGCAACATGATCCGCCCGCATCCAGTCGAAATAACCGTTATTGGTGTCTGTGTTGCCCTGACGGCGTTACTAATCAACACCATGCTCGCCGGTCGTTCGTCATTTATCCAGATCGGTGCGCTGCTCTTGATCGGGGTATTGCTTGGTGCGGCACAGGCGCTGTTACGCGCACTACGGCTACGTCGGTTCGCGCCGGGCGATGCCGAAGCCTCCGAGCCGCCTAGCGCGAAATCGTCGGGAGATATGCCCTGAGCCGCATCATAACCCCACCGTCACAGCGTGTCAGGTTGCCGGTGTAGTAGTAACAGATACGCACCCCTGTGGCTTTAGGTTGGCCGGGATTCCGGCTGTAAGTACCGCCGTCGCAGTACGAACCCCCAATTGCGATGATACCCGTCCAGAGGTCGAACGGTTTGGTTGGATCGGTACATGCATTCGTACCATTCTTCTCGCGGATGTCGGCCAGCATCCAGGCGACGCCACCGGCATAACTTCTGGTGCGCAGCGCACGAATATTCTCCTCGACGAAGAAGGGAGCGGTTTCGAAACATTCGGCACTATGCGGTGCCACCCGGCATCGTTGCGCCCCTTCGGTCCAGAGCCGATTACGCGGGAAGGGATCGGATGGGAAGCCGAACTCTTCGAGCACCACCGGGCGGGTATAGCG
Source organism: uncultured Chloroflexota bacterium (assembly GCA_937859575.1). Lineage (GTDB taxonomy): Bacteria > Chloroflexota > Chloroflexia > Chloroflexales > Roseiflexaceae > CALLZL01. Next base: position 25,988 of record CALLZL010000595.1, on the reverse strand, counting down.
CTGAAAGCGAATGTCGTCGATCACACCGGCCGCACCGCCGCCGAAGTTGTGGGGTGCCAGAAAATCGACCAGGCTTGCCAGGGTTCGCCCACGGCTATCACTGCGGAAGAAGTTAAAGGCTGCCCGCGTATTGTCGCCATCGCGCAGTTCGGTGGTGATCCCGACCGTTATCGGCAGTTGGGGCGCACGCGCCTTCACCACACTCCGAAACTGCGCCGTCCATTCGAGTGCGCCATCGATATACGGCCGCGCATTATACCCAGCCAGATTATCGAAACAGTCGAACCCGCCATTCGAACAGTGGTTGTTGATCTCGTTGTCGGCCGACAGATACGCAATGATCGGGAGCATGCCGCGGGCAGCGAAGCTGTCGATCAGCCCACTGATCCATGCCGCTCGCTCGGGTGTCATGGCCCAGTCGGCACTATTATGCAGCACCAGGCCAAGCCGCATGCCGCGTGCGTTGGCGCGCTCGGCGTAATCGAGCAAGGTTGCATGGCTGGTGGGCGTGATCACGGCACCCGCCGAATTGCGGTATGGCAGATCGACGAAATTGCGCAGTAAGTTGGCCCCCAGATACCATGCGGCCTGGTTGAGCCATGCATCAAGCGAGCCGTCGGCAATGGCTGATGCGTAGTTGGTGTCGTGGAATGTGCGGCCGTTGATGCCGAACTGCGGCAGGAAGAATGCTATTCCGCGCATCGCCCAGCGGCCGGTGTTATCGTAGAAATAGCCGTCGCCGCCGATCCGTACCTGGCCGCATGCAACCGGGTTATACCGGCTGCATGCCGCGCTGGCGGTGGGCATAATTGGGGCAAAGAGTGCGAGGATGCAGATCAGGAGCAGACCAGGGAGCGTTCGGTTCATAATCGTGTTGCGAGAATCCGAGTTTTCATCCATGTCATTATCATTGGCGACTCATTTCTCGTTGTTACCCACGTGCGACCCATGCCGCCACACGGGCGTTCTGGCGCAGCAGGGCGATATTAGTACGCATGCTCTCGCCATGCGTCTCTTCAGCCACCGCTGAAAGCAGGAAGGGCGTCACCGCCTGGCCACGAATGCCGGCATCGTCGGCGCGGCGAACCGCTCGTTCGATCGCGGCGTCGATCGCACCACGATCGAGTGCTACCTCGGCCGGCGGCGGAACGGTGAGCAGCATACCGGCGCCATTCAGTGCGCGGTGCGCCCGCCAGACGGCCGCAGCAGCGGCCGGATCATCGACCCGGGCTACCTGTAATCCACTCTCGGCACTGTAGAATGCCGGGAACTGGTCGGTGCCAAGTGCCAGCACCGGCACACCCGAGGTTTCGAGATACTCCAGGGTCGCCGGCAGATCGAGGATCGCCTTGGCACCGGCACACACAACCAGCACCGGCGTACGGGCCAGTTCGGTCAGATCAGCCGAGATATCCCATGTCTCACGTGCGCCGCGATGCACCCCACCAATACCACCGGTCGCGAAGACATGCACCCCCGCCAGCGCCGCCAATGCCATCGTCGCTGCTACGGTAGTTGCCCCGTGGCGCTGCTGGGCAACGGCATAGGCAATATCGCGCCGCGAGAGCTTGAGGATGCCGCTGGCCTGGGCAAAGATCTCGATCTGCTCGGCGCTCATACCAACCGTCGGCATGCCCTCGACGACGCCAATCGTGGCCGGCACCGCACCTGCGTCACGCACCTCGCGCTCCATGGCATGCGCCAGGTCGAGGTTATGCGGGAACGGCAAGCCATGCGAGATCACCGTGCTTTCGAGCGCAACCACCGGGATCCCGGTCGCCAGCGCCTGCTGCACCTCGTCGGAAAGCTGTATCTTCATCAGAGACCCCTTTACTGATCGGCGGCACTGCCGCTTCGTTATGTCATCAATCCACGGCACTCGGATCGCGGTGGGTTATTCCACGAGGCGCGGGTGCCCATCGCGCCAGATACCATAGGCTGGTATGCCGTGGCGGCGCGGCAGAGCCAGTTCCTCGGCCTGTGGTTCAGCCAGAATGAGCGCAATATTCAGCCCGCGCCGCCGCAGCACGAGCAGATCGCCAATCAACTCTTCGCTGCGCTGGCCGGTAATGACAACAATCGTACTGCCCCAGCCAAGCCCGGCGCTAGCTTCCGAGAGCTGATCGGTGAGCGGCTGGCCATTGCCGACATCAAGCCGGCCAAGGATGCCAAGTGCCAGCATCAGATGCGAACGGCCGGATGCCACCGGGAGCCGTACATTAGTTGATTCATGTGCCGGGTCGCGCCCACTGCTGCACAGGCCGATCGGCTGGCGTTGTGCCGCCAGGTGCGCCAGGATCGACGCAGCGGCGGTGAGTGAACGTTCCATGACATCATAGGCAAACCGGCCGCCATACTCTTCGCGGGTAAACGCCAGCGCCACCAGGGTTTCGAGTGCGATTGCCGGCTGGTGCCGGCGCACCTGGGGTGTACCGGCGCGCGCTGTCGACTTCCAGTCGATCCGGCGGATCCCATCAGCCGGCTCGTAGGGGCGCACCCCCGCCGGGCGTGCCGGGTCGCTGAAGAGCCGGCGCTGTGCCGCCAGGGTGCCGAACGGCAATGAAGCCGGAAGCCCCAGATCGGCCAGGGGCGGCAATGGCGGGTAGATCGTGAGTTCGCCGGGTGCCTCGCCGGCCAGCGACTGCTCGCCGATCCCGAGCACATCGCCCGTCTGCAGCGCCAATGGGCCAATCCGATAGTAGCCCCGGCGCTGTGCCATGAGCGTATAGTTAAGGGTATGCCGTTCGCCGGCGCCGAGCGAAATCACTTCGCGGATCATAGGCGGTGAATGAAGTGCCGGCGGCAGGCTTTCGTGGATCGAGATCCACGGTAACGGCAACAGGCTGTGATTGTGCAGTTCGATCGACACCGGGATGCGTTCGCCGGGAAAGGCATTGGCCGGCAGTTCACGCCGCCATGTCAGGCCGCGTGTACCACGCCGCTGCCAGAGCCGTGCCGCCAGCTGCAGCCCGACAATCAGGTAGAGCATGGCGAAGAAGAGCTCGCTGCGAAGTACGACGGCAATGATCAGCAGGATCAGAATCGGCCAGAAGAGATCGCGCATGGCTAATCTTCCAGATCGAGCGGTGTCTCTTCGACCAGCCCGGCCAGGATCTGCAGCGCGGTACGCCCACGCAACGCACTTTCGGGGCGCAGCACCAGCCGGTGCCGCCAGACGGGCGCGACAAGCGCTTTGATATCATCGGGGATGACATACTCGCGGCCACGCAGGGCTGCAAATGCCTGAGCCGCCCGAAACAGTGCCAGGGTCGCACGCGGGCTGGCGCCGATCGCCAGATCCGGGTGTTGCCGGGTAGCCCCGGCGAGCCGGATCAGATACGAACGCAGCGTTTCATCGACATGCACCCCCCAGATCACCTGTTGCAGCAGCGGGATCCGATCACCATCCACGACGGCGGCCAGCGCATCGATCGGATGCGCTCCTTCGAGCAAGGTCAGCATCTGCAACTCTTCGTCGGGCGATGGGTAGCCGAGCGCCACTTCGATCAGGAAGCGATCAAGCTGGGCTTCCGGCAGCGGGAAGGTGCCTTCAAACTCGATCGGATTCTGGGTTGCCAGCACCAGAAAAGGCTGGCCGAGCCGGCGTGTCACACCATCGACCGTCACCTGCCCTTCGCCCATTGCTTCGAGCAACGCACTCTGGGTGCGTGGCGTGGCCCGGTTGATCTCATCGGTCAGCAGGATGTGAGCAAAGATCGGCCCCGGATGGAACACAAACGTCGCATCCGCCTGATTATAGACCGACACACCGATCACATCGTTCGGCAAGAGATCAGGGGTACACTGCAAGCGACGAAACGATAGATTGAGTGACGTTGCCAGCGCCCGCGCCAGCATCGTCTTGCCGACGCCTGGAACATCTTCGAGCAAGACATGGCCACCGCACAGCAACGACACCAGCATCAGATCGACGGCATGTTGCTTACCGACGATCACCCGTGCGATATTGCTGCGAATTTCAGCCGCAAAGGATTCGATATGGCTAACATCAGCCTGGCTCATAATTCTCCTTTTCCGGTTCGGCCGGGTAGGTAGCCTATAGCACCGAACCAGAAGCGCTGCAGGAAGGCAAAATCAGATATCAGGCGGTGGTTCCGGCTCGCCCATGATATCACCACGCCAGCGTTCGAGCCATTCAAGCGCTTCGTGCAGCCGTGCCGGCGGCATACGGCGGTACGACGAAATGCCAAACTGGCGATAGCCCCCACTAAAGACCCCGCCATATTCTTGGCGGCGGGTTCGTTCGGCGGCTGCCATTGCCCCCCGCCGCACTGCCCGCGCCAACAGCTCGGCCTGGGTGTCGGCACTGGCACCAATGGCTGATTCAGCCGCCCGATTCCCATCGGCCGCCCGTTCATCGATATGACGCTCGATCACAAGCTGATGGCGGGCCAGTGTGGCCATCGCCAGTGCCGCCACATAGGCCTGTTCGGCCCCGGTCTGCGTCTCGCGGCTACGTGCCAGTTCGTCTTCGGCAACAAACCCCTGTGGCCGGAACGACTGCCAGAGTACCGAGGCGCACTCGCGCTGGTACATGGCCAGGCGTTCGCGGGCGTGCGGTGCAACCGCCGCAAGATCAAGCCCCGTCAGCCAGAGCGGCACCAGGTCGAGCCGCAGATGCAACACGCGGCGCCCCTGATCATCGGCGAAACTGCGCGTTGCACCGCCAAGGATCGCATGCGTGCGGATGCGGCGCTCCTGGGGGCGCAGCTCGAGCCCCAGCGCCGCACAAAGATCGGCAAGCGACGCATACGCGACATTCGGGTCGAGTTCGATCGTGGCGATAATATCATCACCGAAGAAGATCAGCCCGTCGCTCGAATGTTTGTGGTTGGTCGACATACAGCCTTATCCTTCGCCGATCGCTTCAGATCGTATAGATACCATATTCCCGCCCGATCTCGACATCACCCTGGAAGCCGCCGGCATGAACCTGCTCGATTGCATCGGCAGCGCTCATGGTGAAGCGTGGGCTGAAGTGTACCAGGATCAGCCGCCCTACACCGGCGGCAGCCGCGACTTCGCCGGCCTGGCGTGGTGTTGTATGGCCGGGGAACGGCTCGGCCGTGGTTGCCTCGTGGATCAGAATATCGGCCTGCTGCGCCAGTTCGAGCACCGCCTCACACGGTTCGGTATCGGCCGAATAGACAAGCGCGCGGCCATTGTGTTCGAATCGTAATGCCAGGCATGGCCGCGAATGGATCGTATCGGCGACATGCAGGCGGTACGGCACGCCGCTGAGCGGCACCTCTTGCCCACCGCTGAGCGATACCCACTCGACCCCTACCTGATACTCTTCCAGATCAAAGGCGGCAATAATCTGCGCCGCCCGGTCGAGCGTCGGTTGATTACCATAGATCGGTAGCGGCCCGCTAAACCCCATCAGTTTGAGTTGAAACAGCAGCGCCGGCAGGCCGTTGAGATGATCGGCATGCGAGTGGGTAAGGAAGATACCCCGCAGCGCCAGCGGATCAAGCCCGGCGCGCAGCAGGCGCTGATAGGTGCTGCCGCCGGCGTCGATGAGCAACAAGCCACCGGATGCTTCCCATACCATATGCGTATTTTCACGATCCGAATCAGGAACCGCCGTACCAACACCAAGCAGGATCATTCGCGGCATGAAGGGCCTCCGTAGCGTCATCGCGGCAACGACGCAGCAGCAATACCCGAAAAGCGCCTGATAGATTGGGCATTGCTTCGATCGCGGCGTTGGCATGCTACCCTGCCGCCAGCGCCTCGTCAAGCGTCGGCTGTGCTGCCGTACCACCGGCGGCACGTGTCGAGAGTGAACCACAGGCGACGGCAAGGCGCAGGCAATCGGCCAGATCCCAGCCGGCCAGCATGCCGTAGACGAATCCGGCATTGAAGGTATCGCCGGCACCGACGGCATCTACAAACGCAACCCGCGGCGGCATGATGTCGGCGCGGGCATCGCCGCTCGCGGCGATCGCCCGGTTGGCGCCACACTTGACGGCAGCCAGCGAGACACGACCGGCGAGAATGTCGAGCGCAGCATCGACATTGGCCGGCGGCGTACCGGCAAGGGTGCCGGCAATCGCAAGTGCTTCACCTTCGTTGGGAATGAAACAGGAAGTAACCGGCAGCAATGTGTCGAGGCCGGCCCAGGTGCCTGCCGGATCCCAATTGGTATCGAGCGAGGTTGTTGCACCGGCCTGCTGCGCCATGGCGAAGATCGCCGGCAGATCCGGCTGCAGCGTGGGTTGCATGTAATAGCTGCCGACATGGACATGCCGTGTGGTGCGCAACATGTCGGTGCTGATATGCGCGGCACCGAAGTGCGCCATTGCACCGGCGAATGTCAGCATGGCTCGGTCGTCGGGGCGTTGCAGAATAACCGTCATGCCGGTACGCTGGGCCGGATCAACCACCACACCGCCGACATCGACACCACGGTCGGCAAGCGCGTCGCGGCAAAAACGGCCGAGCATATCGTCGCCGATCAGGCCGGCAAATGCCACCTTCAGGCCGAGGCGAGCGATCCCACAGGCAAAGATCGCCGACGAACTGCCGAGGGTCAGGGTTGCATCGTCAAGCAGTTTCTCGGCCTGGCCCCAGGCCGGCTCGACATCTCCACGCAGGATGAGATCGGCGTTGAGTTCGCCAACTACCAGCACATCGTAGCGCATGCTCGCCTCCGCATGATTGCGGCGGCGCTTACATCTCGGTATGCGCCACCGGAAGACCAATGCCATACCCCTGGGCCATGTGGCAGCCGGCTGCCTTCAGCCATTCGCGTTGCGCTTCGGTCGTCACCCCTTCGGCCACGATCATCAACCCAAGGGCATGGCCAAGTGAGAGGATCGCCCGTACAACCCCTTCATCACGACTATCGGTTGCCAGCCCTTCAATAAACGATCGATCGATCTTCACTTCATCGATCGGCAGATCCTTCAGATAGTTGAGCGATGCATGCCCACTACCGAAGTCGTCGAGGGCAATACGCAGACCAAGTTGTTTGATCTGGCCAAGCAACTGCGCCGTGAGTTCCGGATCGCGCATCGAAGCCCGTTCCGTCACTTCAATCGTCACGCTGGCGGCCGGCGCCCCGGTTTCGGCCAGGCACGATGCCAGGTATGATAGCAGATTCCGATCATGCAGCGATGGCATCGAGAGGTTCAGGGTCAGCGAGAGCATGCGCCCGCTGGTATGCCATTCGACAAGCTGGCGCATGCCGGCGTGCAATACCCAGCGGTCGAGGGTGCGGGTAAGGCCGATCTCTTCAGCCATCGGCATGAAATCCTCGGGCAGCAGCAGGCCGCGTGCGGGATGCTGCCAGCGCAATAGTGCTTCGACACCCACAATCGCACCGCTGGCGAGTTCGAGTATCGGCTGGTAGAAGAGCGTCAGAGTGTCGTGTTCAATGGCTTCCCGCAGATCGCGCTCGAACTCGACCCTGGCCTGGGCATAACTGCTGAGGCTCACATCAAACACCGTGAAGGTATTCCCCTCTTCTTTTGCACGGTACATGGCAATATCGGCATGTGTCATCAGTGCATCGGCGTTACTGCCGTCGTCGGGGAAGCATGCAATGCCGATGCTGACGCCCAGATGGATCATGCGGCCGCGCAGGGCGAAAGGGCGTTCGATCTGATCGAGAATGCGCTGCGCCACCTGCGTGGCATGGTCGCGGTTCTGGCCCGGCAGCAATACAACAAACTCATCGCCGCCAAGGCGGGCCAGGGTGTCTTCGGTCCGCGTGTTGGCACGCAGGCGCGACGCCACCTGCATCAGCAGGTCGTCACCGGCATCATGGCCGAGTGTATCGTTCACATCTTTGAAGCGATCCAGATCGAGGTATAAGAGCGACACAGCGGTACCTTGCCGGCGCGCGTCGGCGATCGCCGCTTCGGCATTCATCTGCAGCCGGCGTCGGTTAGCCAGGCCGGTGAGCGAGTCAAAAAACGCCAGCATCTCGATCTGGGTCTGGTAGGCCATGCGCTCACTAATATCGCGGCCGACACAGATCACCTCATCGACACGACCACTAGTCGGATTGATCCGTGGTTGAAATGATGTTTCGAACCAGATCGATCGCCCACTACGATGGCTCATCCGAAACGTAATCGTATCTGGTTCGGCATAGCGCACAATCCGGCGGAACGCAAGCCGTACCGCCGGGCGGTCATCAGAGTGTACCAGTTCGTACAGGCGGCCGCCAACCAGGCTTGCCGGATCGTAGCCAAGCTGAGCCTGGATCACCGGCGAACAGTAGAGGCAGACCCCATGCTGGTCAAGGCTGGCAATCACATCGGTGGCATGTTCGGCCAGCTGGCGATACCGATCGGCTGCGGCGTTGTGCTGATCCAGATCCCGCTGATGCGAAAGAACCCGCGCCATTGTCGCACCAACGGCGGTGATCACCGTCAGGTCGGTATCGCTCCAGATCCGCTCGCTTTGGCGGCTTTCGACACCCAGCATGCCGAAATAGGTCGTATCGTGCAGGAGTGGCGTAACCAGGCATGCACTACTCTGGCGCATGGCACGCAACGGCTGACGCCGGGTTGGGTCTGTTTCGGCATCGATCATGAGTGTGCCGTGGTGCAGTTGATCGGTGGCCCACGAAGCTGTGTAGGCGCTGCGAATCGTGCTGATCTGTGTCGCGGGGGCAATACCGGAAGGCAGCCAGACCCGGCTCAGATCCGGTTGTGATGGTGGATCGAGGATCAGAAAGGCATGGTCGGCGGCAATGAAATCACCCAGCAGTTCGAGTGCCGCTTCGATACCATGCCCGAGTTCGTGCTGCGGCAGAGCAACAAACTGCTGCGAAATAGCCGCCACACACTGCTCGCCGGCGATCCGCCGCCGCAGGGTTGCTTCGGTTGAGTGTTGCGTCATTGCGTAGCGCATCACACAGAGCAGCAGATCGGTACCCTGGCGGCCGATCAGCGAAAAATGCGCCTCGATCGGCACCTGCGAGCCATTGCTGCGGCGGATGGTACATTCGCGAACCACAAACTCGGCATGCTGCAATGCATCAAGCAGGATCCGCCGCTGCGGTGCATCGAATGGTTCCTGCACCACAAGGTTGAGCGGTGTCTGCTGTAACCCGGCAGCCGGGCGGCCGCTCAGATGGGCGGCTGCCGCATTAGCGGCAACAATCGGCCAGATGATCGTGGGGGCATAGGGATCGATCAGAACTGCGGCGGACTCGTACTGATCGATGATCTGTTGCAGGCGGGTTGCACTCTGCTCGATATCGATGGCGCAGGTACGTAATGCTTCGTGCAGCCGAACAAGATCATCGTGATCATCATGTTCAGCATATGCGTGTTCGTGTATCAAAGATGCACCCTTATGTAGCAATGGCGGTCTGGATCGTTGATGCGTCGTACTGATGATATGATCGCATGCTTACCATGTCATATCGTAGTGTGCGGCCCGGCCATACCGCAACCACTGCCAAGGGTGCTTTCGAAGGGAAGCAGAGCTGCCTGCAATAGCCGCCATCCGGTTGAAACAAAAAGCATGCGGCAAGTCGCCCTGCCGCATGCATCCAGATCTATCGAACATACTCAGCTGATCTGCTGTGCCAGAACATGCAGATCATGGCAATGCCCATGCCGATCGCGGGCATGGCTTGCGAATGTGCCTTCAACCGAAAATCCCAGACGTTCGAAGATCGCATGGCCACCGACCTGCTCGGCCATGATCTCGACAATCACCTTGGCGACTCCCAACGCCCGGGCAGCATCACAGATTGCACGCGCAAGCACCGTTCCCAAACCCTGACGCCGCCATGCCGGGTCAATAATCAGCTGGATATCGCCCACATGGCTCGACCATCCCGAAAGGCGTCTGACGGCACTATAACCGACGATGCAGCCATTATCGGCGACGGCCACCACCTGGCGCCAGTTTTCAGCAGCGTGGGCATTGACCAACCGGGTAATGATTTCGGGGTTGCGCAGGTCATCTTCCAGATAGATCCAGTCATCTTTCGGCAGCGCACCGCCAAACTCCATCAGTGCCGGGCGATCATGTTCGCCGAGGGCGCGGATGAGTACGCGCCTGCCATCACGTAGCGTCATTGCTACCGGCGCTTCCACGCGCTGTGTCATACGTCCGCCTCCTGTTGTGTCGGCATGGCGAGCGCTCCGGCCCGCTGCCGTCAGTATGTAGAATGCAACTATACCATACCGAGCTTCGTCTGTATGATACAGATTGCTGGCGGTAGGGCTTATGCTTTCTCGTGGCATGTCGGCCTCCCGCACCTATCTGTCACGAGAACGCAGCAACCCTGAGAGGCATAACAACTGCCTGCAATAGGAACGCTGAACTATGGTATAGTAGTATGTGAAGCGTTGCACTGCTCGTGACCTGTATATACGTTGGCGACCATGACTATCGTCGCTCGTACACGAACAGTATGACAACTGCGGAGCTATTGTTTTGAGCCGACATACCCGACCAATGCGTCGCCGCCCTGCGCTCATCTTCCTTCTAGCACTTATTGCTGGCATCATCATCATCCCGGCATTGCGGCTGGGTTGGGAATGGAAATCAGCACTCGACGACGTGAATGCCATGATCGTCGAGCCGCGAGTGTTGCCTACCGTCCTGCCGAATGCGGCGACGACGGTAGCTGTTGAAGCGACAGTTCAGGCGGGTGGTGAATCTGATATTGTGCCGACGCTGGCGCTACCGCTGCCGACGGCTATTCCCGAGCTTGAAGATCCGGTCAATATCCTGTTGCTTGGCACTGATGCACGCCCCGGAGAGACCGTCAGCCGTACCGATGCCATCATCCTGATGCATCTCAACCCGCGCGAAAACCGTGTGAGCATGCTCTCGGTACCACGCGATCTGTGGGTTGATATCCCTGGCTATGGCCACAACAAGATCAATGCCGCCTATGCTATCGGCGAGCAGCGCATCGGAATCGGCTATGGCCCGGCGCTTGTGAAAGAGACGGTCAGCCAGTTGGTTGGTGTTCCGGTGCACCATTTTGTCTTGATCAACTTCGACGGTTTCGAGAAGGTGGTTGATACACTCGGTGGTATATCGATCGACGTGCCGCGCGAGATAGTCGATCCGCGTTACCCGGTTGATGAGTATGCCGGCGATACGCGTACTATGCGCGTGAGCTTTGCTGCCGGCCCACAGGACATGGATGGCCACACTGCGCTGATTTATGCGCGAACCCGGCATGCCGACAGCGACTTCGGGCGCAACCAGCGTCAGCAACAGGTATTGCTGGCGATCTTCAATCGCATCCGCGATCAAGGGCTGCTTTCGCAGATCACGCGCATCGATGATTATACCAATGCCCTGCGCGATTACATCCGTACCGATATTCCACGCAGCCAGATGGTACGCCTTGCACGTGTTGGTACTCGCCTTGATGCCGCCAATATCCAACGCTATGCGATCGACTCCAAGATGATCGTTGTGCTTGACGACCCCAATCGTTTCGCTGCCGACCCGATCGCCGTGCGGCAGATCGTGGATCAGATGACTGCAGGCGGCGTCCCGCCCATCCCCTAACGTGCAGACCAACTCGCGCACCGCACGGCGGATTGCCGTCGCTGCTCTGCTGATCGCAGTCGGCAATATTGCCAGCCGCCTGATCGGTATTGTGCGCGAGGCGGTGATCGCCTGGCTGTTTGGCCGGGGGGCCGATGTGGCGGTCTTCACTGCCGCCTCAGCTATGCCCACAATCGTCTATGATCTGCTGATCAACGGTGCCATCAGTGCCGCGCTGGTACCTGTCTTCAGCGCCTATGCCGAAGCCGACGACGACGAGTTCTGGCGGGTGGCTGCAAGTATCACGACAATCGCACTTGCGGCGGTCACATTCGTTACCGGGTTGTTGATCTGGCAAGCGCCGCTGGCAGTCACCATCCTGGCCGGCGGTTTCAACGAGGATCTGCGTGAACAGGCGATCCTCACTACTCAGCTCTTGCTGCCGGCAACTATCTCCATGGCATTGTCGGGCCTGATCACGGCCCTGCTGCAGGCACGCCAGAAGTTCCTCTTGCCGGCATTCACCACCAGTGCCTTCAATATCGGCGTGATTGCCGCAGCACTACTGCTGACGCCGCTCCTCGGGCCGCTCAGCCTGGTGATCGGCGTTCTGGCTGGTTCGTTCCTTCAGGTGATCCTGCAACTGCCCGGGCTACGGGGTGTCACGTTCCGCCTGCGCCTCGAACTGGGCCATCCGGGAGTACGCCGCATCCTCAAGCTGTATGCACCGGTTGCACTCGGTATTGGCTTCTCGGTGGCCGGTATTATCATCGACCGTAACCTGGCCTCACGGCTCGATCCGGGTACGATCCCGACCATGCGCTATGCCACCACCCTCATCCAATTCCCACTGGGGTTGGTCGCCGCAGCCGTGTCGTTTGCCGTCTTGCCGACACTTTCGCGGTTGGCGGCCAACCGCGACGAAGAGCAGTTCCGCGCCACACTTGCCATGGGAATCAAGGTAGTGACGCTATTGATCCTGCCCGCAACCGCCGGCCTGGCGGTGCTCGGCACACCGATCGTCGAACTACTGTATCAGCGGGGTGCTTTTGAGGCGCGTGATACCGCAGCTACCGCGCGGGCGTTGCTCTTCTATCTGCCGGGGTTGCCGGCAGCCGCAATCGATCAGATGTTGCTATTTGCCTTCTATGCGCGCAATCGTACACTCGCACCCAACCTGGTGCAGGGGGTGGCAATCGGAATCTATGCGCTGGTTGCGATCGGGTTACTGTCATTAAGTACACTACGTATCGAAGCACTGATACTCGGCAACACCGCTCAGTGGATCGGCCATGTCATCATACTTCTGTTGCTTTCACGGCGATTGATCGACTTGCGTGGATTACGGATCGGTGAAGCACTCGTCAAGTGCTTGATTGCCAGTGGTGTGCTGGCTGTGGCCACCGCGCTACTCAGCCCGCTTCTGGAGTCGATCGGTGGTTCGCTGCTGGCCTTGGCCGGCGGCGGCATACTCGCCGGCGGCGCGTACCTCGGTGTCTGCATAGCACTGCGCGTCGAGGCTATCGAATATGTGATGATTGCAATTCGTATGCGATTACGACACAATATAGATTCGAAAAAATGAAATGTCTGTAATATTCTCACATTTGCGTAACTTTTTTGGAGTTGCATGAGTTAGTATTTATAGAAAGATTGTCATCTAGGGCTTTGCCATGTCTGGTGCAGGGGCAGGATGCTGCGATACAAACGATCAGCACATTCCTATCTCACATTGGGTTTGGGGTCTGGAGCTACGATGGTAGTGCGTACAAGATATGCACAAGATGGAATGCAGTCGGTGGCGGTAGGTTGAATATATTGACAAAGTAGCAGGAGCGTAAAATGCATATTCTCGTCGCCGACGACGATCTACCCAGTGTCAAGCTCACCTCATTTCTGCTTGAAGAGGCGGGGTATCAGGTTGTCAAAGCGTATGATGGGCCGGGGATTCTCAAATCAATCGAGGAACGGGCACCGGATCTCGTACTACTTGATGTATCGATGCCGCAATCGAGTGGATTTGATGTATGCCGGCAGATCCGGCGGACATCAGATGTGCCGATCATTTTTCTATCGGCGCGTTCGCAGTTACAAGATCGGGTCATGGGGTTACAGATCGGCGGTGATGATTACCTGATCAAGCCGTTTGAGCCTTCCGAACTGCTGGCACGCGTCGAAGCAGTATTACGGCGGCGCAACAGCGAGATGCTCAACCCATCGGCGCGGCTGACGCAGGGCGACATTACGCTCGATCCGGTCGAACATCGTGTTCTATTCGGCGATGGGCGGATGGTTGAACTCACGCCACTGGAGTTTCGGTTGCTCTACTATCTGATGCAGAATTCGGGCCGGGTACTGAGCACCAGCCAGATCCTGAGCAAGGTCTGGGGGTACGATTACGAAGGCGAGAGCAACCTGGTTGCGGTTTTTATCCGCCGATTACGGCTCAAGATCGAGCCGAATTCCGATCGACCGCAGCACTTGATAACCGTGCGCAACCTCGGGTACAAGTTCGAGGTGTAAGGCGAGGCTCTGAGGGGCCTCGGCAGCCGGCGGCAGCATATGCGCAGCGGCAGCCACCCGAGAGGACCGGGTATGCAAAAGCAGCAGGATACAGCCATGGTAGCAGGAAACGTACGACTCGAACGGGCACGCCCGTGGATTATCGCACGTCGACGTGAGATTTTCCTGGCACTGACGCCATTGGCAAGCCTTGCACTGGCATGGTGGTTTGTCGCGCTTGCGCTGCCACCGCTGATCTGGATCGCATTGATTGTGTATGCAATTGCCCAGATCGGTATGCGCGCACTACAGCACCTGCCGCGCCTGAAGACGCGGGCATTCAACATCGAGGCACTCGATTGGATGCGGATCGGCGCCGATCTGCTGCTGGCGGCGTTTGCCGTTATGCAGGCCGGCACCCTCGGGCTGGCAATCTTCCCGATCTATATTTTGATCGCTCTGCGGGCACTCTCAACCGAACGGTATATCTCGCATACCATGATCACTCCGTTCCTCCTTGGCCCGATCTACCTGTATGCCTACCTGGCCGGCCTGCAGGCCGGCCGGCTTACCGCCTTCGAGCAGTTTTCCGGGCTCATATTACTGGGCGGTAGCCTTTCGTTTGGGGTAACGGCCATCTGGACGAGTGCATTCCAACAGCGGACGATCAGCACCCTGCGGCATGAGTTGCGCAACGAGCGCAGTTCGCGTGAAGCACGGGTCGAAGAGTTGGAACGTACCACCAACGAATTGCGGGTGCGCATGCGCGAGCGACACGCCCTTGAAGAAGGGCTGCGCGTCATCACCAGCACCCTTAGCCTTGATGATGTCCTGAACCAGATCGTCGATAGTACGGTGCAGACGTTCGGCCAGGAGCGGATCCACGGGATCGCCCTCTCGATCGATGTCGATGGCGAGATCCTCGACCGGGTGGTGATGACCGATACCACGAATGGTGGTTCGTGGGCAACCATGCTGACGCGGCAGGTCATCCAGCAACGGGTGCCGATTATTTCGGCCGATGCCGCACTGCATAGCGATCTTGCGGTTGTAGCCGAGGGCGGCTTCCGTTCGGTGTTGAGTGTGCCGCTCTTTGTTGGCGATGGCGCGCCACGTGGTGCATTGACCCTGGTGAGCGCCACATTTGCGGCATTCTCGAGTAGTGATGCACGCCATCTGGCAGCATTTGCGACACAGGCCGGGATCGCGATCGGCAATGCCGAAATGCATAGCCGCCTGCGCCGCCAGGAGCGCCTGCTGCAGGCTGTGGTTCGTGACATCAACGACGGCCTGGTGGTCTTCAATGCACAGCGCGAAATTGTGCTGGCCAACCCGATCGGGCGGCGTGTGATTGCCGCCGACACGACAACCATGCCGGTGATTGATCGGCTGACACAGCTTGTTGATAGCATGCGCGCCGACAATAAATCGGTCATGGCATGCGAATTGCGTATCATGAATGAATCCGGCGATGGTGCCGAGCGCTACTATCAAGCATTCGGCACGGCGGTTCAGCACGAAGACGGCCACGAAACGCTGACGGCGATTGTGTTGCATGATATCAGCGACCAGAAGGCCGAAGAAAAAGCGCGCACCGAGTTTATCTCGATGGTGTCGCACGAATTGCGCAACCCGGTGCATTCGATCAATGGTTTCATGAAAGTTGTGTTGCAGGGGCGTGCCGGTGCGCTGAGCGAGCTGCAAAAAGAGTTCCTGACCATGGCGGATGAGCAGATCGAAAAATTGAAAGGGCGGATCGGCGAACTGCTCGAATTCAACCGCCTGAAAGCCGGCCGGCTTTCGCTCAACCCGCAGCCGACGAGTATGACCCGTGTGATTGCCGAGACCACAGCCCGCCTGGCGTTACAGGCAGAACAGTCGGGGCTGAATCTGGTAAACTATGCCCCCGCCGAGCTGGGTGATTGCTGGTGTGATGAAGCACGCATCGGCCAGGTCTTGACGAATCTGGTTGAGAATGCAATCAAGGCGACTCCGGCAGGTGGTACGATCAGCCTGAATGCCGAGATGCACAATCAAGAGATCTGGGTGCGCGTTGGTGATACCGGGGTCGGTATCCCATCCGGCGAGCTGCACAAGGTCTTCCAGCGCTTCTATCGCGTTTCGAAGCATGATGGCGGGCAGGGCGAGCATCATCTCGGATTAGGCCTGGCGATCTGCCAGCAGATCGTCGAGGGGCATGGCGGCCGATTGTGGGTCGAAAGCGAAGAAGGGGTCGGAACGACCTTCACCTTTGCATTGCCGATTATGCCCGCCGATGACCTGGTGCTGGCATAAGAGATCCGGCAGCACGCTGGATACGTACCTAGCTTCAAAGTAAGTGGAGGGCTTTGCCCTCCTTTTGTTTTATAGCGCTATGCTGAATCGTGAAACCATCGCGAATTGAGAATAAAGCAACATGTGCGCCACCCGACGCTTACGTGGGGCTACGTCAAAGTCACCTCCGGTGGGGGTTCGGGGGCGGCTTCGCCGCCAGAAACACCCAGAAACAGAGTTTGAGGCGGAGCCTCAAGGGCTTTGACGACGCCCTAGCGCTCTCGAAAGACCAGGCGAAACAGCAAAAAAAGGTTTAAAATGAACAGAATGTTAAGCCCTGTAGCGTGACATTCATCAATCACTCTTGTGGGTTTGCTACAATGGTGGCGAAGAGCACATACACAGCACTACGTCTGATGGGAAGGTTTAGCGCGTGAAAATAGCATTGATAGCAATGCCGAGCAATAGTGACGAACCGGTCGCGCCGCCGTTACTATTGGCGTATGTCGCGGCATTGCTTGAACAGCGACGTCATATCGTGCGGATCTATGACCTGGCGATTCGTGGTTCGACGTCGGGCACAGATCGTTTTGCCTCATTACGGTTATACAAGCCGCAGGTGATCCTGCTTGCCGGCACCGATGCCAGGGCCGCCGCGACGATTGAATCCGAACTGATAACATGTGGAGCGACCATCCTGCATCTTCAGGCGGATGTGCGAGCTTCGGGCACAATAGTTTCGCTTGCCCATATGGTACAAGTTCTGGCTCGTGGTGCCGATGGTGTAAATGAACAGAAAGTCATGATCGAGGCACTTGTCGCTATCGACGAGAGCCTTGACAATTTGCCGTTTCCGGCGCGGCATCTGTTGCCGCTCGAAAAATACCCGCTGATCACCCTTGACCGCGAATTGCAGACGCCGATCGTGATCGGGCGATTTCTGCCCGGTGGTCGTAGCGAATTGCGTCATCCAATGCAGATCGTTGCCGAATTGCGCAGTATTGCCAGCGAACATGGGATCTGGCATTTTCAGTTTATCGGCCCGGATCTCACGCTTGATCCGGGATGGACGCGCAACCTGCTGCACCTGCTGACAACGGCGCGCACCGGTGCGGCATGGGAGGCCGGGGTCGCCTATGATGCGCTGACCTACGATCTGTTGCAGCTGTATCGCCAGGCCGGTTGTGAAGGGGTACTGGTACGTTTTGATGCGCTTGATGTGCTGGCGGATCGTGACCAGCGTGATCGGCTGCAGCATGCGATACAATCGGCACATGCGGCAGGCATCAAGGTGCGGGCGCAGATCGGCCTTGAGACGCGCTACAGTTCGATGCCGGTACTGGTAGATCTCTCGGCAACCTTCGGGCTTGATGATGTGCAGTTTGCCGTTGAGTCGATTGCCGCACCGGCGGCAACGGCTGGATCACAGCCGGAGATCGAGTCGATCGCGATGCTGGCACGGCAGCAGTATCACACTAGCCGTGGCCGGCAGTATTTCGTCAATCGTTTTGGCGGTTATCTGGGGCCGATCCTGTGGCGCATCGGGCGTACCGGCATGCTGGGCACCACACTGCGGCAGATCGCTGCCGGTGGCGAGTGGCCGGATCAGATCACCATTGAGCAACAGCAGCGCCCAACGGCCTGAGCGCCTGTTCTAGCATCAAGAGGTAAGATACAACGCCGGTGGCAGCTGCCACCGGCGTTGTGTTTGTTCAGAGCGTCCGGCGGTTACGCGGCAATGGCGGCATGCCGCGCAGCCGGCGATACTCGGGGATCGACGACATCGGTGGGCGTTCGTGGTCGCGGATCTCGCGCACATCGAGGTGGAAGCCTTCGCCTTCGCCATACCGGATCAACTTCATGCTCTGGTTGACCGGTTCGACGAGCTGAACGCGCTGGCGTTGTTCGAGGCGTTGAATGATCACCTGGATGATAGCAAACGCCATCTTCGAGAGCGGGATGAGCTCCTGATTACGGTGGATGCGCTGCTGCAGATCGACCTGCGCCAGTGCGCCCAGGCCATACTGTTCGAGCAGATCGATGATCAATCCGGTCTCGACACCATACCCGGTAAAGAACGGCACCCCTTCGAGTGCTTCGCGCCGGCCGGCATATTCGCCCGATAGCGGCTGAACCACCCCCGATAGTTCGGGGTAGAACAGGTTCAGAAGTGGGCGAGCAGTAAGCTCGGTCACACGCCCGCCGCCGGTGGCCGACACCGTTTCGCCCATCTGGATCGGCCGGCGATAGAACCCCTTGGCATACTGGATCTGCGGTTCGCGCAGCAATGGGCCGAGGATGCCATAGACGAACCGTGGGTGGAAGTTCTTGATATCGGTATCAACCCAGGCGACGATATCGCCGCGCAAGACAAACAGACTCTTCCAGAGCGCTTCGCCCTTGCCGGTAAACGAGCCATACTGCGGCAAGATATCCTGATGTACATAGACCGGAATACCGTATGATTCGGCGATCTCGCGGGTGCGATCCTCCGATCGACTATCGATCAATACCAGTTCGTCGATCAACGGCAGTTCGTCGATCAGGGTACGTTTCAAAATACCAATAATCTCGCCAATCGTCTCTTCCTCGTTGAGTGCCGGCAGCGCCAGGCTGATCGTGACTCCCTGCTGCTGTTTGAGTGCCAGCAGGCGTTGTGGATCCTCAAACTCCGTGCTGCTGAAGGTGTTTTCGGCAAACCAGCGATCGACCGTCGCCGAGAGATCGCGCTGCTGCTGCCAGATCTGTTGCGCCTGTTCTTGTGCCGGTGCCAGCCGGTGGCGCACCAGCACCACGGTTGAGTCGGCATTGCGCAGTATCTGGTCGGCAAGCGAACCGATCGGAGCCTCGGGATCACCCCGACGGCCGGTAACCCCCAGCACGATCGCCTGGTGATCCGGTGATTCGGCCAGGATCGCCTGACGTGCCGGAATGGCGCGTTCGAGCCAGCGACCGACCCGCGGCATTGCGCGTAACGACTGCAGGTTCTCGCGTACGGCAATATCATCGGGGCGGCGTGGATCCGAGGCGTAGAGCACGGTGATGGCGGCATCGTGCTGATCGGCCAGGGCCAGAGCGATCGAGCATGCCAACTGGGTATGCGGCCCGCCACGTACCGGGAGCAAGAGCCGCTGCCAGGGCTGATCATCATGCGCATGCACCACGACCACATCGCAGGGCGGGTTGCGCAGCAGATCATCGATTGGCGGGCCAAAAAGGCGTTCGGACGAGGAATGATCCTCCTGCCAGCCAATCAGAATGATATCGGCACCTTGCTCGCCGGCAACCGTACGGATCCCCTCTTCGAGTGAATAGGCGACGGTTACAATCGTGCGGACGGTCGTTTCACCTTCGCGATTGAGATCATCGATCTCATCAAGCCTGGCACGAATACGCCGTGCTTCGAGCATGCCTTCGCTGAGCGGCTGATCATCGGGAACCGTCACGACATTCAACACCCCGACCCGGCCGCCATACGGGCGAGCGATGGCGATTGCAAACGGCAACAACTGGCGTGCTTCTTCGATATCAAGCACCGGCAACAACACCAGGTAATCGCTCTCGGCGGCATCGCGTTCGTGCACTTCTCGGCTATATTGCGGCATTTCCATGGATATTCTCCTTAATGTAGAAGCGGCACAATCGCTCGTTGGTAGATCGCTTCCCATGTGTATTCCAGCCGGACACGCCGCCGCAGTGCGGCGCGCTGATCTTGCGTGAGCGCACCGGCGATACGCTCGGCTACCTGATCGGCCGGTTCGTCGAAACCGAAGCGTAGCGTTGCATCGCCGGCCGTCTCGCGGAAGGGAGCGATATCGCTGCAGAAGATCGGAATTCCGGCGAGGCCGGCCTCGAGGATCGGGATACCGAACCCCTCGTACCGGCTGGGAAAGAGTAATCCATCGGCGATACGAAACAGATCGGACATGACCGCATCCGATACCGGGTGCGGGCGATCATCGTCATCGACCCAACTCTCGTAGAGAAAGACGACTGCGCTGTCGTCGCCGATACTTGTGCGCCGCTGCTGGAGATCGGCAAGGTAGGCGGCATTGGAAGGATTGTGTGGCCCGGGTGGGCCTGTCACGATCAGGCGTGGCGTCTGGCCACGCCGGCGAAGCGCCGCGATAATATCGACCGCCTGTTCGATATTTTTGCGGCGGGTAATACGAGCCGGCAGTAAGAGGAGCGGATCAGCTTCGAGCAAGCCGAGGCGCTCGATCAGGGTGATCGTCTCGCGTTCGAGCTTGAGAAAGGCTGCGAGATCAATACCTGGTGTGACAACCGCCACCTGTTCGATTGGGATGCTGAGCAACTCGGCCAGCTGGCTTCGGCGATCATCGGAGACCACCACATACGTTGTGTTCGGCCAGGGCATGCGCAGCAACTTCCACGGATAGCCGGCATGCAGATCGGATTGATAGAGTGGATCGCCCCATGCAAAATCATGGCACCAGGCAAGCAGCCGTGGGGCGAGGCCGGCCTCGTGCAGGCGATGCAGTGCTGCTGTAAATGCCAGATTCTTGTGGAGCGTCAGCACATTATGGACGATCGCGATATCGACCCCCGCAAGCGCCTGGCTGAGGCGTTCGGCGATCTGAGCTGTGAGTGACTCAAAGGCGCGGCCGGCATCGCCGGCTGCGAGCCGGGCATTGACCGGCTCGATCAGTTCACCGCGTGAGCCGAGCAGTGGATCGACGATTACTTCGGCACCGGCGAGCGGCCCGGCGACCCCGGCAACGATCCGTACCTGGTGGCCGGCAGCGGCAAAAACGCGTGCATGGGCCGCGATTGTCGCCTCGACACCACCGATCGTCGGCGGCCCGGCATAATGCAATATGGCTATGGACTGGTTGGGTCTGTTCATGGTGTTGTTCTGATAACTCGGGCCAGGGTAGTGGCCGCTAGATCTCATTGCGACTCATGCGGATCGCCAGATCGATAAAGCATGAAGCCGACCAGCCGAAGATTGGTGCCGCTTTGGGCGGCGCTTCACCGGTGATCGGATGATAATATTCGTAGATGTCATTCTGGCCCATGACAAGTTGCAGGGTTCGTTCCGCCAGATCCCGCGCAATCGTATCGTAGCCGCAGCGTTTGAGCGCTTCGACAAAAATATGATTAATGTTGATCCAGACCGGGCCGCGCCACATCTGGGATGGATTGTAGGTCGGATCATCAAGCGCAACCGTCGGCAGCGGATGGGTAGCCCAGAAACGCTGCGGATCGCAGAGATGAGCCACCAGGCGCTCGTTGATAGTATGCGGCATCTGGCCCGTCCAGAGCGGGTAGAGGCTGAAGGGTGTCACGACCCGGATCGGCTCGTGGTCTTTCTGGCTCCAGAAGAGGCCGGCTTTCGGATCGTAGAAATGGTCGATCATGCGGGTTGCCAGCGCACGCGCCTTCCGACGCCACATCTCGGTTTCGCGTTCGCGGCCGATGATGCGCGCCATACGGGCCAGCGCCTCCATCTGGATACACAGATAGGTATTGAGATCGACCGCTTCGACCGGCACGCCCGAATCCCAGAGCGGGCTATCATCGAGGCCGGATGAGAAGGGGTGGCTATACTGCACAATGCCGTCGGAGTCATCATCGTTCAGGCCAAACCACCAGGAGTTCCAGCGTACGACCGGCTCGTAGATTTCGCGCAATAGCGATTCGTCGTTGGTCTGTTCGTAAACATGCATCGCCGACCAGGCGATGATCGGTGGTTTGGTGACGGCCGCAGCAACCGGAATTTCGAGATTAGTGATCGTTCCCTCATCATAGACGGCATCCGGAATCATGCCGTCGGGTTGCTGATGATCGAGCATGAAGCGGATCTGATCGGCTGCAAGGGTGGGGTTGTTATAGCGGAACGCCAGTGAATGGAAGTAGTTATCCCACTGCCATGCACCAACATAATGAGCCTTGCTTGGCGCAACACTTTCGCGCTGGAAGAATCCCTGTGGCGAGAGGATATTGTTGCCGAGCACCCACCAGGCATAGTAGTACTGATTGCGATATGGCTCAACAACCGATGGTACCGTCTGGAACCAGGTGTGCCAGCGTTCTTCGGCGGCCTGAAGCGTGGCGCGGAATGGCTTAACGGTACGGTTGAGATCAAGCCCGGCCTGGATGTGGAGCGTAATGGCGGTATCGGCATCGCCACTGACGACCAGGGCAACATTATAGCCCGAGCCACTGTCTTCGACGCGATTAAGGATGGTATCGCCATTGGTCGAATAGCTGCAGTTCCGCACCGATTTGAACTCGCCGCCGTTGCCATCAGGGCGGGCAAGATCAGGCAACACACTGAAACTGATACCGCAGGGCGAGATCGCCGGCACGCCAAAGCTCAGGGTTCGTTCATCCTGGAATGTCAGCACAAACTCGCCGACGACCGTCTGGAAGACGAGTGCATGGGGGTAGGTCGTGACTTCGAAGGCCAATGGCTGGCCATCGGCATCGACAAGACGCAGGTTCTGGATGAACGGCGGGCGGTTGCGGTAGGTCGAAAGCCCGGGAACCACCGCCGTCAGGCGTTCGGCGAGCTTGAGATAGAGCGAGCTCGTATTGCCGTGATGGGCATAGACGAGCAGGCGTGAGCCGCGATCACTAAACGGCACACTCTCGATCTTTATGCGGTTTTCGAGAAGTTGAAGGTACGATGATTGTGGTACATACATAAGCTTTCGTGTTCATTTACCGATCCACGCCGGCCAGGCCGGCATGATCGATAAAGAGTAGCGAGCGGGGGTTCCCGCCCATACCGCTAGGAAGCGGCGCGTTCGAAACGGCGGCCGGCGCGAGCACCGGGAACCGCCACCGTATTCAGGATATCACTGATGATTGTTTCGGCCGTCACACTGCGAATGCGAGCCGACGGATTCACGATCAGGCGATGGGCAAGCACCGGGCCGGCAAGCAGTTTGATATCATCGGGGATGACATAATCGCGGCCGGCAATGGCGGCATATGCCTGCGCCGTGCGGTAGAGCGCTAGTGAGCCACGAGTACTTGCGCCGAGGTAGACATCCTCGTGGCTGCGGGTGGCGGTAACGAGGGCCAGAATGTATTCTTCGATCAACTCATCAAGATACACTTCTTTGATCTGCTGCTGCAACTCAAGGAGTGTTTCGATTGAGATGACCTGTTCGAGCGCATCGATCGGATGCTGCTGACGTTGCCGACGCAGGATGGTGATTTCGTCGTTGCGCTCGGGGTAGCCGAGGTGCACACGCAACAAAAACCGATCGAGTTGAGCTTCCGGTAACGGGAAGGTTCCTTCATATTCGATCGGGTTCTGCGTGGCAAGCACAATAAACGGCTGCGGTAACTGGATCGTTTCACCGTCGACCGTCACCTGGCGTTCTTCCATCGCCTCAAGTAGTGAACTCTGGGTTTTGGGGGTGGCACGGTTGATCTCATCGGCCAGCAGGATCTGCGCCAGCACCGGGCCGGCGCGAAACTCGAAGGTGTGCGTCTGCTGGTTATAGATCGAGACCCCGGTAACATCCGAAGGTAACAGATCGGGGGTAAACTGGATGCGTTTGAACATGCAGCCGAGCGAACGCGCGATCGCCTTGGCCAGTGTTGTCTTGCCAGTACCGGGGACATCCTCAAGCAGCACATGGCCTCGGCAAAGGAGTGCGACAAGTACGAGATCGACTGCACGCCGCTTCCCTACGATCACAGTCTCGACATTCGCAGCAATGCGTTCGACCGTCGACTTGATCTGTTCCATATGCGGTTTTGCCTCCCTTTACTTACCCGGCATCTACCAGTATACCATGCCAGGCGGCTGAGGGGTTGCCCTCGGGTGGGATTCGATCTTTTGCGGCGCTGCCCGTGCCGTCGCTGCTGATTGCGTCGGGCTGAAGCCTTCGGCTACCAGCAGCGAAGGCCGCCGTCGCGGGCTCGTGCAGGCCGCGTCGGCGGGCTTCGTCCGGCGAGCCGAGCGCCGCAGCGCCACGGCGCACGAGCTTGAATCTCCCCCGGCGCCCCCGAGCCGGTCTCATGCTTGTGCGCCGCCGCTGGCACGGCTCAGGATGACATGCTGGCCCAGGGGGTGCGGCGCGGGAGGAGTTGGACGGTCATGCTGAGCGCAGCGAAGCAATTCTCCGGGGAGCGGGGCGGCGTATTAGATCAAGCCGGCTGATCACCATAGAGATGATCAAAAATCGTTTCGACCGCCGGGCGTGGTGTCGCATCAGCGATGCGGGTTGCTTCATCAACCTCGTCGCGTGCTGCCTGCCGGATGGCGCTAATCTCAGCATCGGTCGCGAGGTGCCGATCGAGCAGATAGCGTTCGAGGCGCGGGATCGGATCGCGCTGACGCCACTGTTCGACTTCGGCAGCACTACGGTATTTGCGGTCGTCGTCGGCATTGGAATGCGGCCGCAGGCGATAGGTTTTGCATTCGAGCAGCGTTGGCCCATCGCCATTGCGGGCGCGCTGCAGTGCTGCACGTGCGGCGGCATACACCGCAAACAGGTCGTTGCCATCGACAACCACCCCCGGCATGCCGTAACCGGCGGCTTTGGCGGCCACATCCTCAACCGGAACTTCACGCGGTTGGGGCACCGAGATCGCATAATAGTTATTTTCGCAGACGAAGACCACCGGCAGTTGATGGATTCCGGCAATTGTCATGGCTTCGTGCCAGGCTCCTTCGGCGGTGGCGCCTTCGCCAAAGAAGGTTGCCGCAGCAATATTGCCTTCGCCGCGAATACGCATGGCGAGGGCCAGCCCGACGGCATGCGGAACATGACTACCGACACTGCTCGAACCACTCACGATGCGCAAGCTGCGGCTACTGAAATGGCCAAACATCTGGCGGCCGCCGCTGGCCGGATCCCCCTGACGCCCCATGGCATGCAACAGAATCTCGAGTGGTGACTGGCCGAGGGCCATAGCGAGCGCCATGTCGCGATAGTAGGGAACTACATAATCGCGGCCGGCATTGATGGCGAGCGCACAGCCGAACTGGGTTGCTTCGTGGCCGGCAGCGGTAATGACGAAATGGGCTTTACCCTGGCGGCTCAACTGCCAGAGCCGATCATCGACGGCTCGCGAGCGGTGCATGCCGCCCAGAACGGCCAGCAACTGTTCAGGGCTAAGCCCCAGCGCGATATGAGGAGGTTGCTGCACTATGGCCCCCAGATATTCTTCCAGATATCCTGCACGGTACTCTGCACATCCTGCATGGTTGTCTGTACGGTTGCGATTGTCTGCCGTACCGGATCCGGCGAGAGGCGTGCATCGAGGCGAGTTCGGGCATCTTCGAAAATATCACTGAAGAGTTGATGGGAATGACGCGTGTAGAGTTCAGCCATCTGATCGGTATAGCGATCAAGCAACTCGTCGCGTTCGAGGGTTTCGGTATCGGCGAGCAGGCGGGCCAGCAACTCGCGTGCTTCGGTACGGTAGAGTTCGATCGACATGGGTTTCTCGCTTTATGATGGTTGATCAGGGCAACGCGGGCCTGCTGCACCGCATATGGGTATGACGTAGCGCCGGGAAGCGATGTTGCGTCAGCGACGCGGGCTGCGGGCCAGGGTCTGTGTATGGTAACGGCAGGTATCGCAGTAGGCAACCCGATACCCGGCAACGGTTGCGAAGCGCAGCGGGTGGCCGCAGGTGGGGCAGCTATTGGCGGCGGCGGCCGGGGGGGGGGGGGGGGGGGGGGGGGGGAAGGGCCGGGGGGGGGGGGGCGGGGGGGG
>CALLZL010000594.1 GCA_937859575.1 uncultured Chloroflexota bacterium | reverse complement strand
CGGTACGATATTGAGGGTCGCCGCACGGGCTCGCCGGAGATCCTTATGCACATTGTCGTGCAGGTTCTGATCCATCGTATACGAATGTACGGTGGTTACCAGGCCGTGGCGAATGCCAAAGGTGTTATGCAGCACCATTGCTACCGGTGCCAGGCAGTTGGTCGTACACGAAGCATTCGAGACCACATGATGAATCGTGGTATCGTAGCTATCTTCGTTGACGCCGAGGCAGATCGTGAGATCTTCGTTGGTGGCCGGGGCGCTGATGATGACTTTGCGGGCGCCGGCCCGCAGATGGGCGCGTGCCTGAGCTGCATCGGTAAACCGCCCGGTCGATTCGATCACCAGATCAACATTCTGGTGCCCCCATGGCAGCGATTCCGGGTTGTGTTCGGCACTCACCCCGATCGACAGATGGCGCTCCTGGCCTTCGTCATCATCGAAATGCACTTCGAGTCGGTTACCGCTGACACTGATCGTTCCGTCGAATTCGCCATAGGTTGAATCATAGCGTAGCAAGTGGGCCAGCGTATCGAGATCGCTCAGGTCATTAATTGCCACAATTTCCAGATCATCGGGGTAACGTTCAAGCAGCGATTTGAACGTCTGGCGACCGATACGGCCAAAACCATTGATTGCAACACGTGTCATAGGGCGGCTCCTTGTTGGGCCGATCGCTCGCTCCGCCACTGTTCGATAATGCGGCGTGCGATCGTATAGGGTTGCGGCAATTCGGGCAGTGAAGCCTCGTGGAACCAGGCTGCATCGGCAAGCTCGGCAGCTTCGATCACAATCTCACCGCCGGTGTAGCGTGCCATAAAACCAACCATGATCTGGTGCGGAAACGGCCACGCTTGGCTGCTCAGATAGCGGATCTGATCGACCGCGACACCAACCTCTTCAAAGACTTCACGCGCCACACACTCCTCGAAGGTTTCACCCGGTTCGACGAAGCCGGCCACCAGGCTGTAGCGCTTGCCCCATCCTGGTTTGGTGGTCAGCAGAATCCGATCATCGCTATGGATCAGAACAATAATAGCCGGGCTGACGGGCGGATACCAACTGCCGCCGCAGACAACACACTGCCGGCCCCAGGTGCCCTCGATGGTGCTCAACGGCTGTGCACAGGTCGGGCAGAACCGCATGCCCTGTACCCAGCGGATCAGCTGCGCCGCATAACTGGCGAGTGCGTTCAGTTCGGCGTCCTCGCGCGCCAGTAACGAACGTAGCCCGGCCGGCTCGATGGTATCGGGTAGTTCCAGACCGCCGGGAGCCGTGCCGGTCAACAGCGGTAATCCATCAAACACACCGAGATAGAGCGCATCGCCTACCGCCAGAATCGCCGGTGCTTCGGTTGTACCATCGCAGAGCGGCGAACCTCCGTTGACCGGCAGGAGGATCTCGTCGCCACGGAAGAGCAACCAGCGTGCAGCACCATCGACGGGAGGCACAGGTGGATAGATTCGTTGCAGCAAGGTCATGTTCTTTCGTACACAGGTGTTTGATCACCACGGTTGAGCCAGCGAATAAAGACTACCGCCATCACGCCGAAGAAGACCATGCTTCCCGGAATCCACATGATCAATCCAGCTATCTGCTGATCGTCGAGCAGCGACACACCCCAGATACGCGGTACACCTGTATAGTACGGGTAGAGCGGATGATCGGCAAATGCAATCAAGGCACCGAGGATCGTCGATGGTAACGATTGAAAGAAGAGATAGGCTGTCTGGAGCAGCGGATGGGCGCGGGGAAGCTCATCCATTGGGCTGAAGATCGGCCACCATGTCAGAGTCGCGGTCGCAAAGATCGACAGATGTTCGGCAATATGCACCGGCTGCGAGCGCAACGCCAGATCATAGAAGGCCGGCACATGCCAGCCAATAAAGACGATATTGAAGACCAGCAACGTGACGAGCGGGTTTGTCAGGAAGCGCCCGATCGGCAGCGCAAACGGCAGTTGCAGCAGCGGGCGAAACAACCAGCGCGGCGTGCCGGCCAGCAGCAGCGGCGGAGCGACCAGTGCAAGCAGCAGATGTTGCACCATATGCGCGCTGAAGAGGTACCCTGCCAATGTGTCGAGTGGCGACACAAGGGCGGCAAACATCGTCAGCGACCCAAGCAAGAAGATCTGGATCTGCGCTGCCGGCACTGCCGCTGATCCGGGGAACAGCCGCCGCAGCGGGCCAATGCACACCAGATACGCAGCAACCTGCCCGATCAGGCCGATCAGTAGCGTCGGCTCAAGATTCCAGGCGTACATCGCCATGGTCCTTTCCAGGTAGTGAAACACGTATAACGAAGCGGCAGCTCAGCTGCCGCTTCGCACACACAGGGGGCATAGCGCACCCTGCGATCAGTTATCGAGAAAAAGCTTGCTCAACCAGCGATGCCGACATGTGTCGAGAAGAGCAACAAGAACATCAACAGCATCACTGTCGCCAGCAGCATCGGCACTATAAAGACAAGCTGCAACACACGAAAATCGCCTTTGAGATGCATATAGTACATGACAACCGCAGCCCCTTTCATAAACGAAAGGATCAGCAGGATGGCGACAATGATCCAGTGCGGCCAGGGGGCAAACGTGATCGCCACTTCGAGGATCGTCACAACCGCCAGTACCGCGCCGATCACCCAGTAGAAACGGGTTCCTTCATGATGCTCGGCGGTATGCGCTTCAGCAGACATGCGCTACTCCTTCAGATCAGGTAGATCAGCGTGAAGATCGCGACCCAGACCAGGTCGACAAAGTGCCAGTAGAGGCCGCCAAGTTCGACATCCAGAACATTCTCGGGCGAATCCGGGTATTTGCGTACCTTCAAAAAGACCGCAAGGAGCCAGATCGCACCAATTAACACGTGCGTCCCATGAAAGCCGGTCAGAACGAAGAAGGTGGTGCCGAACAGGCTGCTGCTCAGGGTCACGCCTTCGTGGTAGAGATGCTGGAATTCATAGACCTGACCGCCGAGGAAGCAAAAGCCAAGCCCGATCGTCGACATCAGCCAGACGCGAAACAGGCGCATGTCGCCACGCCGAACCGCCGCCAGCGCCAGCACCATGGTGAGGCTGCTGGCGAGCAGGATCGCCGCCAGCAGTGTCGTCAATTCGATATCGAGGAATTGTTTCGGATCCTGGAAATCGGCGCGTGCCGCATTTACCGGTGCCAGCACCAGGTAGGTCGTGATCAGCGATGCGAAGAAGAGCGTCTCTGAGCCGATAAAAGCCCAGACCCCCAGTTTGCGGCTATCGACACCAAGCGACCCGATATTCGGGTTTGCAATATGGCTGGTGTGGCCCGAGTGAGAAACGTCCGCCATTCAGGTCACTCCTCTTCACTAATGCGCAATATATGGCGAATCCTTATGGGAATCGCGTACCCAGCCGACAATGGCGACAGCCACGAGCAGCAACCCACCGATCACCAGCGGCAGTGCCAGGAAGAGCCAGGCACTGTACAGGATCCCGAAGAAGAGCAGCGTCAGGCCGACGGCAATAATCAGCGGATTCCAGGTCGGCGAGGGCAGGTGGATCGGCGGCTGCGCGATCTCACCCATACGCTCACGCTCAAGCGCCATCGCCTCCGAGCGCTTCAATGCCGGCTTGCCTGGTTCGTGCGCCATATCCAGATCCGGGTACTTCGTATCCCAGAGCGGACGGCGGCTATGCACCGTCGGGATCTTTTCGAAGTTATAGACCGGCGGCGGCGATGGTACGGCCCATTCGAGTGTTGCACCATCCCACGGATCGTTGGAGGCGATCTTCCCGGTGCGCAGGCTGACCAGCGCATTATAGACGAACAGCAGCACCGAGCCGGCCATCAGGAAGGAACCAACCGTAGCGAACAGGTTCCAGAAATCCCAGCCCATACCGGCCTCGTAGGTGTAGATCCGGCGTGGCATACCATCGGTGCCGGTAATATGCATAGGGAAGAATGTCATGTTGAAGCTGATCAACATCGACCAGAACTGGATCTTGCCCAGCCGCTCATCAAGCATACGCCCGGTGATCTTCGGGAACCAGTAGAACAGCCCGGCAAAGATCCCCAGGATCGAACCGCCGAACAGCACATAGTGCAGATGCGCCACAACATAGTATGAGTCGGTCTGCTGCAGGTCGACGGGTGGTGATGCCAGCGTGATGCCGCTGATCCCGCCGATGATGAACATGGCGATAAAGCCGATCGAGC
>CALLZL010000593.1 GCA_937859575.1 uncultured Chloroflexota bacterium | reverse complement strand
TCCCCCCCCACCCAATTTTTCTTTCCCCGCCCCCCGCCCCCGCCCACAAAAAGGGCCCCAACCCCGCCGCAAGCAACCAGCACCCTACCGAATATTGAAAGGAATGTGGAATGTCGGATCAACTCACCCGCCTGTTTTCACTCAATGGCAAGGTGGCAATTGTTACCGGCGGCACCGGCGTACTTGGTGGCGCCATGGCGCATGGCCTTGCGGCCGCCGGAGCGCGCGTCGGCGTGCTTGGCCGGCGTCACGAACAGGCCGCCACAATCGTTGCGTCGATTGAGGCCGCCGGTGGTACGGCGCTCGCCCTGCCGGCCGATGTGCTGCAACACCAGCAACTTACCGCAGTGCGTGACACCGTGCTGGCACACTGGGGGCAGATCGATATCCTGGTCAATGCGGCCGGCGGCAACATGCCGGGCGCAACGGTTGCACCCGATGGTTCAATCTTCGATCTGAGCGAAACTGCGTTGCGCCAGGTGTTCGATCTGAACCTGATCGGCACATTGCTCCCATCGCAGATTATCGGCGAAGTGATGGCCCGCCAGACGGCCGGATGTATTATCAATATTTCGAGCATGGCCGCCCAACGCACCATCACCCGGGTGATCGGCTATAGCGCCGCCAAAGCCGCCGTCGAAAACCTGACCCGTTGGATGGCGGTGGAACTTGCCGCCCGCTATGGCGCGGGCCTGCGCGTCAATGCGATCGCACCCGGCTTCTTCGTCGGCGAGCAGAACCGACGCCTGCTGCTGAACGAAGATGGCAGCCTGACCCAACGCGGGCAGACGATCATCGATCATACACCGGCCGGGCGTTTTGGCGAGCCCGATGAGTTGCTCGGCGCGCTGATCTGGTTGTGCAGCCCGGCGGCCGCGTTCGTCAACGGCATTGTCGTGCCGGTCGACGGCGGTTTCAGTGCCTTCAGCGGGGTCTGAGAAGCGGCGACGCTCCAGCTGAATCGATCTCAGTGCAGACAAACAGGCGGCTTCCTGATCGGGCCGCGATGCTAGCCGATCAGGAAGCCGCCTCGGTTCCAACCGCCGGATCGATTACCCTCCCTCGGCGCGGCGGGCCTCGGCCTGACGCTGCATATACGAAATAACCGCATACGCCTCGGCAATGTCTTCGAGGCTCACCAGCCCCAGGTAACGCTCACCATCATACACGGCGACCACCCGCGCTTCTTGTTCGGCCATTGTCTGCCGCACATCTTCGAGGGTGGCAGCCGCCGGAACCCGCACGATCGTCCGGTTCATGATCCCGGTGACAAAGACATCACGCGTATCACTTGCCAGGGCGCGCAGCACATCATCACGCGTGACGATCCCGATCGGATGGCCGGCCTGCATCACGGCAAAATCGGGCTGATAGCTGGTGAGGATATAATCAACCACGCTGCTGACCCGATCCCCGATATCAAGTGTGATCGCATGCCGATTATAGGCATCACCAACCCGCAGTGTCACCAGCATGGTGCGCGCCTGGCCTTCGGCATTCTCCTGGCCGGCGCCGAAGAAGATGAACACGGCCACCAGCACCAGGATGAAATTGCCGCTCAGCACCCCAAACACACCAGCCAGGATGGCCAACCCCTGCCCGACGGTTGCGGCGATCCGGGTTGCCCGCGGCATGCCGATTGCCATGGCCAGCAGCGAACGAAAGATTCGACCGCCATCGAGCGGAAAAGCCGGGATCAAATTGAAGAGCACCAACGAGATATTGGCCTGCAAAAGCCAGAAGACCAGGCCACTTACATTCGGTGCCGGAAACGCCCCGGCCTGCAACTGGAGGGTGCGCAGATCGAAGATGCCAAGCGCTGCGGCGGTGCCGGTGCCAAGCAGCAATAGCCCGGCGATCACGACATTCACCAGCGGGCCGGCGATCGCGATCACCAGCTCGTGCCACGGCTTGGTCGGGTTGCGCGACAAAAGCGCCACACCGCCAAGCGGCAGCAAGACGATCTCGCGAACCGGAATCCCCAACCGCTGCGCGACAACACTGTGACCCAGCTCGTGTAGCGTCACACACAAAAAGAGCAATAGCATGAGCAATACGCCAAAACCGGCCCCACCAAGGCCGTAGGCGCTGCCGCCGCCAATCGCCCCCAATACCAGAATCAGAAAAAATGTAACATGTATCCGGATATCAATACCGGCGACACGTGCAATTCGAAATGACCAGCCCATCGTGGCTCCTCTCAGCTATGCCTTCGCTGGTTGCCGATACTATTATACCTAATCTCGGCGGGAAAGGGCACAATATGGCATGCTGACGCATTGTAGGCCCACCAGCACTACTCGACGGCCGCCCTGTCTTCGGGTAATCGTGTGACGGTAGTGGCCGGTGATGCCATAGTGCGTGCCCGCAACCACGATGCAATAATCGCAATCCCGATGATTGTGATCACGACCAGCAGCGAGATCTCGGTCGGGATCTTGTATGCTGTGCCGCTGATAGCCTGGGAAACATCGGGCAACAGCATCTTGACCCCCACAAAGCTCAGCACAAATGCCAGCCCAAGCGAAAGGTAGTGGAATTTCGAAACCATGCCGCCCAGCACAAAATAGAGTGAGCGCAGGCCGAGGATGGCAAACACATTCGAGGTATAGACAATAAATGCGTTGTTGGTTACGGCAAAAATCGCCGGGATCGAATCAACCGCAAAGATCAGATCGGTAAACTCGACCATCAGCAACACCAGGAAGAGTGGTGTCGCCATGAGTACCCCATTGCGCCGCGTGAAGAAGCGTTGCCCTTCGTAGTTTTCGGTTACCGGCACGAAGCGGCGAAACAGCCGGATGAGCGGATTCTGCTCGGGGTGAATCTCTTCGTTCTTGTGGAATGCCATGCGAATGCCGGTGAAGATCAGAAAACCGCCAAAGATCCAGATGATCCAGTGAAACTCTTTGATCAGTGCGGCACCCAGGCCGATCATCACCCCGCGCATAACCAGTGCCCCCAGGATCCCCCAGAAGAGCACCCGATGCTGATACTTCGCCGGCACGGCAAAATACGAAAAGATCAATACAAACACAAAGATATTGTCGATACTCAACGACTTCTCGATCAGATAGCCGGTGAGAAATGCCAGGCCTGCTTCGCGCGATGTGTAGTCGCTGCCCGGCACCAGTTGCTCCCAGAAGAAGAAGATCCCCGTATTAAACACCAGCGCCAGCGAGATCCAGACAACACTCCAGATCCCGGCTTCCTTGATCGATACCTCGTGTGCGTCTCGATGAAAAACCCCCAGATCCAGTGCCAGCATTGCCAGCACAAAGAGGTTAAAGACGACCCACAACCAGATCGATTCCATTGCGTTCTCCTTTATACGCACGAGCCGTTGGGAACACGAAAAGGCGAGACCCCCCACGGCCCAATTACCGTGATGGTCTCGCCGAACGTCTGAGAACGCTGAACAGCCGGAAGCGTGAGCTTCGTACTGACGACTGTTCGACCCGCCGGAGCGGGCGGCTACTCCCCAACAAGTGTAACTATAACACTCATTACCTGTTTGTCAATGAATATGTGACACTCCGCAGCCGTTACAACGGCACGGCTTCTTGGGGCACCCCGCCGCTGAAGGACGCGCAGCTTCTGTTGTGCCGCACGATACCAGCCGGGGTGTGGCTCCTTCTCGCCCTCGCTCGTGGTGATAAGACTGGCGATGCCGACATCTACGCCAATCTCGCGCCCCGTGGCGAGGCATGGGGTTGCCTCACCGCGCAGGCAAAGGCAATGTGCCTCAGACACTGCAAACAGCCTATTGACTCACGAGTCAATCCATGCTATAAATTGACTGGTCAGTCAATCAAGAAAGAACCATGATGAGCGAACTTCCCGAAGCAGATCGACGCCGGCAGATCATCGAGGCAGCACTGAAAGTCTTCAGCACCAAAGGGTTTCACAAAGCGACCAACAAAGACATTGCCGAGGCGGCGGGTGGTATTTCGCCGGGCTTGATCTATCACTATTTCAAAGACAAACAAGATCTCTTCTTCTCGATCCTGCACGAACGCATGCAGATCATCCAGCTGATCGATCATCCCGAACAGCTCCTCGAACTCCCGGCTCGTGCCGGGCTCGAACGGATCGGGCATGCCTATCTGCGCGCCATGAGCACCCCCGGCAACTCAGCGGTTCTACGCATCCTGATGAGCGAGGCAATGCGCTTCCCACAGGTCGCCGAGATGATCTACCGTGGCGGTATTAGTCGCGTTTTTTCGACGGTGGTGCAGTATATCGAGCAACTGATCGAACGCGGCGAACTCCGCCCATGTAATCCGCAGATCGCAACCCGTAGCCTGATTGGCATGTTTCTGGCCCACATCCTCATCCGCGAGCTCTTTCGTCAACCGTCGGCAATGGCGACCAGTGACGATGAAGTTGTGACGACGGCGGTATCGATCTTCCTCGATGGCCTCGCCGCCCAACCATAAACACTCTGCCCGATCGCGTGCCGCTCCGCCGGCCATTGTTCATAACGTCAGACATTGACTGATCAGTTAATCAAAAAAGAGGCAAGGCCTATGTTTTCCCGCATTCTGCCGGTCATGCGCAAAGAGTTTATTCATATCATTCGTGATCCGCGCACCCTGGCGATCATGTTTGTCATGCCGCTGATGCAGCTCATCCTGCTGGGCTATGCCGCCACCAGTGATGTACGCGATATCCCGTTGGCTGTCTATGATCAGGATCGCAGTGCCGCCAGCCGGCAGCTGATTAGCGACTTCGTCCAATCGGGGCAGTTTATTGCCAGCACCTATACCAGCAGCGAACGGGAGCTGGCGGCGCTGATCGATGCCGGCCGGGTGCGCGCCGGCCTGATCATTCCGCCGGCCTACGCTGCTGATCTGGCCGGTAGCCATGGGGCACAGGTCGTCTTCGTCATCGACGGATCCGATCCGACGATCGCCTCGACGGCGCTCGCATCGGCGCGCCTGATCGGCCAGGCCAGCGCCGGCAGCATCCAGCAACAGATCGTGGCACAACGCGGCGGCAGCTTTGGCGCTCTACCGCTCGAAGTGCGGACGCGCGTCTGGTATAACCCCGACATGGCCAGTGCCTTTTTTATGATCCCCGGCCTCACCGGCCTGGTGTTACAGTTTCAGGCGACACTCCTGACGGCCACCGCGATTGTTCGCGAGCGTGAACGCGGTACCATCGAACAACTGATCGTGACCCCCATTCGCCCGATCGAGCTCATCCTGGGCAAGATCTTGCCCTATGCGTTCGTGGCTGTCGTCATTGCCCTCGAAGTCTTGCTGATCGGAACACTCTGGTTTGGCGTACCGATCAAAGGTGATCT
Source organism: uncultured Chloroflexota bacterium (assembly GCA_937859575.1). GTDB lineage: Bacteria > Chloroflexota > Chloroflexia > Chloroflexales > Roseiflexaceae > CALLZL01. The sequence goes on along the minus strand of CALLZL010000593.1, from coordinate 424 downwards.
TGCCCTGCTGCTCGGTATCACCGGTATCTTCCTGATCTCGACTCTCGGGATCGGACTGTTGATCTCGACGATTGCCAATACCCAGCAGGAAGCCCTGCTACTCACAATGTTCACCCTGCTGCCGTCGGTCTTTCTTTCGGGGTTTATCTACCCGCTCTCGGCGCTTCCTGCATGGTTGCAACCGGTCAGCGGCATCATTCCACTGACCTACTTTCTGACGGTTGCTCGCGGCATCATTATCAAGGGGGTCGGCATCGAATCACTCATACCGCAAGTGACGGCTCTTACCATCTTTGCCGTCATCCTGATTGGCCTGGCGTCGAGCCGCTTCCGTAAACGCTTGGATTGACGGCAGCGGCCCTTATCGATCCGGATGCAGCCGCCCTGTATCCACTTATCACCTTTGCATACACGAGGTACACCA
>CALLZL010000592.1 GCA_937859575.1 uncultured Chloroflexota bacterium | reverse complement strand
CCGACGACGAATAGTGGATTGCGGCCAGGGTGCCGATTACCGCGTTTGCGCTTGTGTAGAAGCGGTGGGTGGCGCTGTAGCACTGTGGAGAGACACTATGTCCGAACGGGCATTCGATAAATTTACCAAACGGGCGAAGCAGGTTCTGCAGATCGCCACGGAAGAGGCACGGGCATTCAATCATCCGTATATCGGCACCGAGCATATTCTGCTCGGCTTGATCCGTGAAGGTGAAGGAGTTGCGGCACGCGTCCTCGATGATCTCGGGGTGAAGCTGTCGCAGGCACGCCACGCAGTTGAGTTTATTGTCGGGGTTGGCGAAGGGCCGCCACGTCAGGATCAGGATCTGACGGCGCGTGCCAAGAAGGTGATCGCATATGCGGTGGAAGAGGCCAAGCGGCTGAATCATCACTATATCGGCACCGAGCACCTGCTGCTTGGCCTGGTGCGCAACGGCGAGGGTGTCGCCACCGGAGTGCTCGACATTCTGGGGGTGTCGCTCGAACAGGTCCGAACCCAGGTGATGCGTGTCCTGCGCCAGGGTACCGGCACAAGCCTCGATCGGCCGTCGGCTAGCGCTGGCCAAGCGGGTGGCCAGCCGGCCCAGCGCCAGAGCAAGACACCGTATCTCGATGCGCTCGGCACCGATCTGACCGAGATGGCCGAGGCCGGCCGGCTCGACCCGGTTATCGGGCGCAGCCACGAGATCGAGCGTGTGATCCAGATTCTCTCGCGCCGTACCAAGAATAACCCGGCCTTGATCGGCGAGCCGGGTGTCGGGAAGACGGCGATCGTCGAGGGGTTGGCACAGCGCATCATTGCCGGCGAAGTGCCCGATAGTATCAAAGGCAAGCGGGTTGTCACGCTTGATATGGGCGCATTGGTGGCTGGAACAAAATATCGCGGCCAGTTCGAAGAGCGCCTCAAGCGTGTGGTCGATGAGATCAAAGAGACGCGCTGCATCCTGTTTATTGATGAGTTCCATACGATTATCGGTGCCGGTGGGGCCGAGGGAACCCTTGATGCCGCCAATATCCTCAAGCCGGCCCTTTCGCGTGGCGAACTTCAGACGATCGGTGCCACAACACTCGATGAGTATCGCAAGTATATCGAGCGTGATGCGGCGCTCGAACGGCGCTTCCAGCCGGTCATGGTCGATCAGCCGTCGGAAGAGGAGACGATCGAGATCCTGCGTGGCATCAAGAGCCGCTATGAGGATTTCCATCAGCTCCAGATCTCCGACGAAGCGATCAAGGCAGCGGCGCATCTCTCGGCACGCTATGTGCCGGATCGCTTCCTGCCCGACAAAGCAATCGATCTGATCGATGAAGCAGCGGCACGTGTGCGCATGACCCGCTCGGCAACACCACCATCGCTGCGTGATGCGTTGCGTGGCCTCGAAGCGATCCGCAAAGAGCGTGAAGCGGCACTCGAAGACCAGCAGTTTGATCTGGCGACTGATCTGCGCGAGCGTGAAGAACGCATGTTGGCGCGGATCACCAAGATCGAAACCGAAATGGGGATCGGCGACGAAACCCAGCTCGTCGAACGGCCGTATGTTACCGAAGAAGATATCGCCGAAGTTGTCGGAATGTGGACGGGTGTTCCGGTCAAGCGCCTGAAGGGTGATGAAACCGCACGCCTGCTGCAGATGGAAGGTGTGTTGCACTCGCGTGTCGTTGGCCAGGAAGAAGCGATTGTGACGATCTCGAAGGCGGTACGCCGTGCGCGCGCCGGCCTGAAGGATCCAAAGCGGCCGATCGGTTCGTTCATCTTCCTTGGCCCAACGGGTGTCGGGAAGACGGAGCTCGCCAAGGCGCTCGCCGAGTTCATGTTTGGCTCGGAAGATCAGTTGATCAAGATCGACATGTCGGAGTTCCAGGAGCGCCATACCACATCACGGCTGGTTGGATCGCCGCCCGGATACGTCGGCTATGGCGAAGGCGGCCAGTTGACCGATGCGGTGCGCCGCAAGCCCTATTCGGTGGTGCTGTTCGACGAAATCGAAAAGGCGCATCCGGATGCATTCAACCTGTTGCTCCAGGTTCTCGAAGATGGGCATCTGACTGATGGTAAGGGGCGGCGCGTCGATTTCCGCAATACGATCATCATTATGACATCGAATGTCGGTACCGAGCATATCCGGCGTGCTTCGCGGATCGGCTTTTCGAGCGGCAGTGGGATCGAGATCGACCAGGATGATGTGCGCAAAAAGGTTGATGATGCACTCAAACAGTTGTTCCGCCCCGAGTTCCTCAACCGTATCGATGCCACAATCATCTTCCACCCGCTGACGACGGTTGAGATTCATCAGATCGCCCGCCAGATGCTCGGCAGAGTGCAGATCCAGCTGAAGGAGCATAGCCTGACGCTCGATGTGCGTGATGATGCCGTCGATCTACTTGCCAAACGTGGGTACGATCCAGCGTTCGGTGCCCGGCCGCTACGGCGGATCATTACCAACCTGATCGAGGATCCGCTCTCGGAAGGAGTGCTTGAAGGGCGCTTCAGCCCAGGTGATGTGGTGGTGGTCGATACAGCAACCCTCGAAAATGGCGAGGTTTACCTGCAGCTGCGGCCGGCCCGCGAAGTTACCGGTGCGGAGGTTGAAGCTATCGTGGATGTGACGACATAAGTTCGTTGCTGTTGGCCCCACTGCTTCTGATACCAGAAGTGGTGGGGCTTTTTTGTTGCCGGAAACCGGTTCAAGCCCGTTACCGCATGGCTTTCCAGCACGCCCATTCCAGCAATACTACACGCTGAACACAGCATAGATATGCTATACTACCGTCTTGTACATAGGCGCGTCGCAGCGCGTGTGCTGAGGAATCATGGCCAAGACACGAACGATCTACCTGTGCCAACAGTGCGGTTCGCAGCAGTCGCGCTGGATGGGGAAATGCCCGGATTGCGGCACATGGGATAGCCTGGTTGAGCAGGTAGAGCGGAAGGAAACGGGTGGGCGCGGGCGTGCCGGCACCGGATTTGGCGGCATCGACCGGCCGGTACGGTTGCGTGATGTACCGACCAGTGGCTTCGCCCGGTTGCCGGTTATGGGCGAAGAGTTCGGGCGCGTGCTTGGCGGTGGCATCGTGCCCGGTAGCCTGGTTTTGATCGGTGGCGACCCCGGAATCGGCAAAACGACATTGCTGACGCAAGCGGCAGCGGCATTTGCCGAGGTTGTCGGGCCGGCGCTCTACATCTCAGCCGAAGAGTCGATCCAGCAGATCAAACTGCGGGCCGCCCGTATGGGGCTGGATCCCGAACAATTGCTTGTCTATTCGGAAACGAGCCTGGCCGCCGTGCTCGAGCAGATCGCTATCGTCAAGCCCGGCCTGGTGGTTGTCGACTCGATCCAGACCGTCTATCTCGAAGATATCACCTCGGCGGCAGGGAGCGTCAGCCAGGTACGCGAGGGGGCGCTGCGCCTGTTGCGGATCGCGAAAGAGACCGGTATTCCGATCTTTCTGGTTGGGCATGTGACGAAAGAGGGCGCGATTGCCGGGCCACGGGTGCTTGAACATATTGTCGATGTGGTGCTCTACCTCGAAGGCGAGCGGTTTCATCAGTATCGGCTGTTGCGCGGTGTCAAGAACCGCTTCGGCTCGACGGATGAAGTCGGTGTGTTTGAAATGACACAGGGTGGCCTGCGTGAAGTGACGAATCCATCGCAGGTCTTCCTGGCCGAACGGAGCACCGGAACACCCGGTTCGGCGGTTGTCGTTACCATGGAAGGGACGCGGCCGATCCTGGTGGAAGTGCAGGCGCTGACATCAACGACTGCAAGTGCGCAGCCACGGCGAACAGCCAACGGCTTTGATGTCAACCGGCTATTGATGCTGATAGCTGTGTTGAGCAAGCGCGTCGGCCTGCCGCTCTTCAACCAGGATGTGTATGTCAATATCGTTGGTGGGTTACGAATCACCGAACCAGCCGCCGATCTGGCGGTAGCAACCGCCATCGCTTCGTCATTCCGAAATCAGCGAGTTGATCCCGATAGTGTGCTGATCGGCGAGATCGGCCTCTCGGGTGAACTCCGCAGTATCGGGCATATGGAGCGCCGGCTTGGCGAAGCTGCAAAGCTGGGATTCCGACGAGCGATCATTCCACGCGCCTCGGCAGCACCACAGATTGATGGGTTTACACTGGCGATGGTACCTTCGGTGGTCGAAGCCGTCGATCTGGCACTTGGTGGGCGCGCATCGCAGCGGCGGGTTTCCGCCGATGAAGATCCGGCAGAAAACACATGAACGTAAGCCTGAACTTCATTGTGCGGATCATCGGCATGCTCGGGTTGGCATATGTCGCCAACATGATCGGCGTGGCGCTTTCGGGCAGTACCCCCAGCCCTGAGGCCGTTAATGCAACCCGATTGTTGACCCTGGCAGGGGCGGGCCTGGGATTGTTGACAACACCACGCCTGACGCTTGAGCCGATCCAGCGCGGGATCCGTTACATTCGCCGGGTGTCGGTCGCCGAGCTGACGGCGATCAGTTTTGGTGCACTGATCGGGTTGATCTTTAGTGTGTTACTGGCGATACCGCTTTCGTATTTGCCGGGGGTTTTCGGCCAGGTGCTACCAATCTCAATTGCATTGGGGCTGGCCTACCTCGGAGCAATGATCTTCTCGGCGCGCAAGAAGGAGATCGGCGATCTGTTGCGCACCATGCGACCGGCTTCGCTGATATTGCCGCAGCCGAATACCGACGTGGTGATCCCGCAGCGTTATCTGCTCGATACATCAGCGATCATCGACGGCCGTATCGCCAGTGTACTGCAGGTCGGCTTTATCGACGGAACATTACTTGTGCCGCATTTTGTGCTGCAAGAGCTGCAGCTACTGGCCGATTCGGCCGATGATCTGCGGCGCAACAAAGGTCGACGTGGGCTCGATATCCTCAACAGTATGCAGAAACAGGGCCCGACACCAGTCGAGATTGTCAATGTCGAGATCCCCGGCACACCACAGGTCGATGAAAAGTTGATTGTACTGGCGCGGCAGTATCGCTGCCCGATCATCACCAATGATCACAACCTTGGCCGGGTCGCCGAACTCCAGGGTGTGCGGGTGTTGAACCTCAATCAACTGGCCGACGCTGTACGCCCGCCGCTTGTGACCGGCCAGAGCCTGACGGTCAATGTGCGCGATATTGGGCGTGAGCGTGAGCAGGGGATCGGGTTTCTCGAAGACGGCACCATGATTGTGATCGAAGAGGCACGCAACCTGGTAGGCCAGGATGTCACGGTTGTCGTGACACGGGTCTATCAGACGCAGACAGGGCGGATCGTGTTCGCACAGATCCATCGCCCGGTGAACATTGCTGTATGAGAGCTGTTTTGCAGCGTGTCGGACACGCCGCAGTGCATGTTGCGGGTGTCGAGGTCGGTGCGATCGGGCATGGGTTACTGATCCTGCTGGGGGTCGGTAGCGCTGATAGTGCGGATGATGCCCTGATGCTGGCCCAGAAGACCGCGACGCTGCGGATCTTTGCCGATTCGGCGGGGCGCTTCAACTGCTCGTTGCTCGATGTTGGTGGCGCAGCGCTGGTAGTGTCGCAGTTCACATTATATGCCGACATGCGGCGTGGGCGGCGGCCGAGTTTCCTCACCGCCGCCCGCCCCGAGCAGGCCGAACCGCCGGAGTTGCCGGATGCTGAGGCATTGCGCAGTCAGGGCATCTATGTGGCGACCGGGCAGTTCGGCGCCGAGATGCAAGTTTCGCTCGTCAATGATGGCCCGTTTACGATCATTCTGACGAGCGAGGAGCTGCGTGGGCCGCGGCGTGGGAAGCAGCAGGATGATGGCGCATCCGGCACATGATGCAGAACAACACAAGGCACTCGTCGCGCTGGCCGTGGCGATCCGGCGGGTGGGGATGCTTGCGCCGGCACGGCTCGTACTTGATGTGCTTGCACCGCTGAGTGTGATCACCAGCCAGCTGGCGATCTTTATGCAACCACTCGTGCCCGGGGCACGTTGGCGCAGTTATATGGTGGCGTTGAGTGATGAAGCCGGCTGGGAATCGCTCCGCGGCTTGTTACAGGAAGAGGAGAGTTCATGAAACTATCGCCGGCCAAAATCGAACAACTGTCGGCCGAACTGCTTGAGCAACTGGCTGAAGTCGATGGTGTGATGTTTCGGGGTGATGATGGGCAACTGCGCATTGCCATCAACCAGATCATCACTGATGAATTAATGGTCGAAGAGCAGCTTGATGCCGAAATCCACCGCATGCTCCAGGCATATAAATACGAGATCACCATGGGCCGCATGAGCTATGATGATCTCTTCAAGAAGACCAAACAACGCTTGGTGCGCGAACGGCGCATTGTGTTGTAGCGCTGCACACCACCCGCAGCATTCACCGATCCGGGGCGAGCGGCCACCAGCACGGCTTCGTGCTGGTGGCCTTGTGCTTGTGCTACCCGATCGGGATGAGAATCGGGTGTGCAGGGAAGGGGGTCGGTGTTGCGACCGGCGGTACCGGCGGCACAATGACCGGTGGTGCCTGGGCAGGCGCTTCCCCCTCGATTGTGAACGGTACAACAACCGTGCGGCCGCTGGAGCGACCATAGATCACCATGCCATATGCAGCTCCACCCAACCCGGTGGTGTGATAGACGAAACTCACCTCACCGCGCTCATTCGAGGCATACGACGCATGAATCGGGATGATTCCACCCGGTGCATTGATCCAGACGCCGATCGGCTCGTTGGGCAAGAACTGGTTGGCAAAGAAGACGATCGGTGTTCCGGCAGCGGCCTGCGGTGGAATGGCAACCTGCTCGGCCGGTGCCGCCGGCGCGATGAGTGTCACCTCGATATCGCGAGTGCGCCCATCGCCTTTGCGTTCGACATTCGGCCGATTGACCGTATCGGCACGTTCACGTTCCCATTCAAAACGGCCACGTACCCCGATCACGGTGCCGGGTGGCAGGTGATCGGCTACGGCAAACACCAGATCAGCCGAGCGGCGTGAGTCGCGGCCAAAGCCGCCGAAACGTACCGTCATTTCGTTGCCGCTGAGATCGCTCACCCAATCATGATCACGGGAAAAATCACTGCCAATCGGCCGGATGAGGGCCGGGTTGAACGGCAGGCGAACCACCACCGAGCGCAGCCGGATATTGCTCGGATTGCGCACAGTAATCGTATAGCGGATCGTTCCACCGGCGAAAGCTGAGCTACTTGCCGCACTCAGCCGGATCTCCGGATCCTGAGCGCGGCTTGGATCGGTAGTCGGGGTAGGGGTGACGCCGGCCTGTGCCCGTACGGGCGACATGCCGGGGGGAGCGGCGGCAACCACAAGCAACGCCGTCAGGGCGAGGGTACAGGCAACGGCAACCACCTGTCGCAAACGCGCTCGCCGTCGCGGATCGAGGTTCATCGGCTACTCCTTCCAGGTACGCAGGGCGAACCGGTACGGTATGCCCAGATTCTACCTGCCGGCATGGTGCCTGAAAAGAGTAGACCAATACTAGTAATCGGGTAGAACGAGCAACTGTAATCTTCTGCTCATGCGAGTGCAGCCACTTCCTGGCTGATAATGCGGCGTGCCGCTGCCAGTGATGTCGCGTAGGTCGGATCCATGCCGAAGTACGAGAGGTTGCGGGCGCCAAGGTTATGGCCCTTGCTATAGGGGGTATCGGATGCATAGTGAAGGAAGCCGATATCGAATGGTGGGCGCAGAAAACTGATGATCTCGCCGGTGGGGTAGCGCTGCGGGAAGGCCTGCTCGTAGATGGCGTTCAGGTATGGGCCGGCTTCCATTTCGAGATCGGTAAAGAACTCGCGGTAGCAGGCTTCGAGAAAGGCGGCGTTTTGCAGGTAGGTACCGCGCGAGGTGATCGCCTTCTGATTATCGAGTACGCTCCCATGGGCAATATATGGTTCGATATCCCCGGCGCTGAAGGCCGGCACAAAGTGGTAGGTGTTGCCCGTATGTTCATCGAAGACGACATTCGGGATGAGCACATCCCCAATTTTGCCGTTGAGGGTCGCAGCCTTGCCGATCACATACACCCCGGCGAGCCGGCTGACGCTACGGGCGACGATCTTGAGGATGTGGTAGGCGGCAAGGCCGAGTGGGTAATCGATATTGACGATCACGGCGCGGCTGTTGCGTAGGCGCTCGGCACCATCGATCCGCAATCGTGGGTCGATCCGCTCGGGGTCGAGGCGGCTCAGATCGATGATCTGGGCATCGACATCGACATAGAAGCGACTGGCGACGCGATAGATACCGAGGTCGCGCTCTTCGGCAGCGCGCCGCTCGAAGTAGTTGCGGCTCTGCGGCTCGGCCTGATACTTCTTCTGCACATAGTAGAAGAAGTTCTCGATCGAGGTCGGCACCTGTTCATCAACGATCTTCTCGTATTCGGTGAGCAGATCGCCATGATCACGATCACGAATATAGCGCAGCAGTTCGTCGGTGTTACGCAGCGCAAAACCCGAGAGCAGGTTGATCAGGCTGTGGGTATTGCTCGATACGAAATAGACCGGCCGGTTGTGGAGATCGAGGTCCTGCAGTTCATGTTCGATATTCCACCACCAGCGCAGGGTGGCACGTTCGTAATCCATGATCGAGCCGCCGAGCATACGCACCGCAAAACGCTTCTTCCATTCGGCAATATGGCGTAAGCGGGCCGGCATACCATCACCCCAGATCATGCGCAACCGCTGCATATCGTCGTTGGCCAGCCCGAGCGGCGCCAATTCGGCCGTGGTGGGTATACCGCCGGTACGTAACCGTTCGTGTAATGGTGTGGCGCGCGGATCATCGATCTGCTCGTGCAGCTTGTTCCATTCGGCCTGAAACGATACCAGCATGGGGATCAGATCATCGAGATCCGAAGGGCTGGCGATCAGCACTGCCAGCGTTTCGTGGCCGTCGAAGAACATCTTGCGCCGCCGGCCAGGGGCGCTCACCGGCTGCCAGCTTTCGACATTGCCGAAACCATGGCGCGCAAAGACCTCGTGCGCCTGGCCGAGCAGAACGAGGCGCACCGAATCAATACAGGCTGGAAGTCGCAGCGAGGTATAGGTCAGCGCCGAAAGATCCGGGAGCGGTGAACGAATGCCGACATGCAGGCTCGGTTCCATGGCGGCAAATGGCTCAATCAGCGCCTGGATCTGGATCTCGCCGCTGCTGCGCAGCAGCGAATGATAGGTGCGATGAAACAGATCAAGCGGTGCCCGCACCTCGTGATGAAGCAGCGACATCTTTATGACACTCCAATATCCCAGGCGGCCGTCAGATCGCCGGCCGAGTAGCGGCGAAACGCAAGGGCGGTACTGGTGCGCACCACACCGTCGATCTGCGCCAGCGCATCAGGAACGATCTCGGCCAGCTGATCGTATTCGCCGAGCCGCAGCACCGCGATGATATCGCAATCGCCGGTGACACTATACACCTCGGCGACATTCGGCAGGTTGGCGATCGCCCTGGCAACCGATGCGATCTTCTTCGGGTCGGTATGAATGAAGACAAACGCGGTTAACATTGCACATTCCTCTTCTGCTATCGAAAGCCGGAGGAGCCCCCCAGGCAGCTGGTTTGCACCAGCCACAACCGCCGGTGGTTGTTCTCGCATGAGTGGGCGGCTGCTCGTTGTAGGTTCGGCCGGTGGATTGCAATAACCGGTATGGCAAGCTTTCCACACTTCTTCCAGTATAATACAGCAAGAAACAAGTGGAATTGAGAGACATATGACGATATCACGAGGCGGGCGACCAGGCCGTCGATGGTGGCTGACGCCGACCTGGTTGCGCCAGTATCTGTTCACACAGTGGCAGCGGCTGCTTGGCCTCAATGCCAGGCGTGGTACCGAACTGCCCTCTGGTGGCGGCGGGTTTCGCGCTGCACAATGGCCGATGCTGCATTCGCTGGGTGTTCGGGCGGTGCTCAGCCTGCAGGCCGAACGGCATGATGAGTTCAGTGGGCCGCCGCCGGCACGCCATCTGCGCGTTCCGGTAGAAGATTTTCATGCGCCGACGATCGAACAGTTGCAGGTGGCGTGCGAGTTTCTGGAAGATACGCATCGTGCCGGGCATCCCACCCTGGTGCATTGCCATGCCGGAGTCGGCCGGGCACCGCTGACGGCTGCCGCATTCCTGGTGACACAGGGGCATAGTGCCGCCGAGGCAATCGAGCGCATCGCTATTGCCAGGCCGATTATTGGCCTCAATCGCCGCCAGTTGTCGCGGCTTGACGAATGGGAGCGATTCGTCCGCAATACTGCGGCGGAAGACGCCTGATGCGCATACAAAGACCAAATCGATGAAACTGGCGCATGTCTTTCAGCAGCTACGGCTGGATCATCCAGCAGCGCGGGCGGTGCTAACCAGCGGTATACCGCTGCTGGCAGCTGGTGTAGCGCTGCTGGCGCTGTTGCCGTTGCCGGGAAGCGCGGCCTGGATAGTGCAGCAAGGTGGGGTATTGCTCGCGCTGACGCTCGGGCTGGCGTTGATCTGTGGTGTGCCGGGGCTGGCACTGCTGGCATGGCTCTGGCCCGACGCCGAGCTCACCTGGCCCGAGCGCCTATTTCTGGCGGGGGGAATCGGTGCGGCGCTGGCACCGCTGCTGATCGGCTTCGCCAGCATTGTGCGGCTCCCGCTCGGGAGCATGGCCATCTGTGGCTACCTGCTGGTTGCCGCTGCCCTGCTGTTGATCAGACGCCGGTCGCAGCTACCGGCGACAGTGCCGTTACCGGCCGCCCATACCGGCCTGCTGGTACTGGTACTGGCGCTGGTGCTGCTGGCGCGGCTCTATGCCGTGCGCGACCAGCTTGTCGGTGCGAATGTCGACTCGTTTCACCACACCATGATCACCCAGCTGCTTGTCGATCATGGCCGGTTGTTCCAGAGCTGGCAGCCATATGCCGAACTAGCAACCTTCACCTACCATTTCGGCTTTCATGCGCTGGCAGCCATGCTGCACTGGCTCACCGGGGTATCGGTAGCCATGTGTGTGTTGTATACCGGGCAGATCATGAGTGCCGCAACGGCCGCAGCTGTCTATCTGCTTGCGGCCCGGCTCAGTGGCATGCCGGCCGCCGGATTATGGGCCGCGCTACTGGCCGGCCTGGTGAACTTGCAGCCGGCCTATTATGCCTTCTGGGGGCGTTATACCTACCTGGTTAGTCATGTCATCCTGGTTGCGGTACTGCTGATCTGGCTGGCGCTGCTGGCGCGGCCGGCCGCCTCGTGGCGGCTGATGCTGCTCGCCGCGCTGACCACTGCCGGCCTGGCATTGACGCACTACCAGACGACGATCCTTGCCGTGTTGTTTCTTGGTGCCTCGCTGTTTGTTGTGGCGCTGCGTCGCCCACAGTGGCGGCAGAGTGCCTGGCTGATCGGGCGGGCGGCGCTGACGAGTAGTGCTGCCCTGATCCTCGTGCTGCCGTGGCTGCTGGTGGCGCTCGGCGGGCATCTGGGGCGCAATAGTGCAGCGGTGGTCGAGTCGGCGGCTGCTTCCGAGACAGCGGTTGCGGCCGGTGCCGTCGTGGTATTGCCGGCAGTTGCGCCATTCTACCTCAAGTTGCCGATCATCGCCCTGGCATTGGGCGGGTTGTTGTTGGCGTTCCGCCGCAAGGAGTATGCCGCCGGATCGCCGGCACTCTGGACGATTCTGGTGGTGGTGGCGGCTGCACCACTGCTGATCGGGCTGCCGGGAACCGGGTTGATCGAGCCGGTCGTTGCCTTTGCAGCGCTCTACCTGACGGCCACCCCATTGGCTGGGTATCTGCTCGGCACCGCCCATGGCTGGGCCAGGCAGCACCATGCACGGCTGGCCGATAGTGCGGCGCTGCTTGGCATCCTGCTGGTGGGGATCTGGAGCATCGGCTGGCAGCAGGGTATTGTTCCGGCCTATGCGCGGCTGGTAACCCCCGCCGATGCGGCAGCCTATGCCTGGGTGCGCGACAACACCCCCGCCGATGCACGCTTTGTCGTCAATAGTTCGCCAATCTACCAGGGAAGCATGGTAGTGGGGGTTGATGGCGGCTGGTGGTTGCCACTACTGGCTCAGCGATCAACCACGGTGCCGCCCATGACGATCGGCAGTGAAGTGTGCCTGCGCGAAGGATGTGATCGTACAACGCTCGATTTGGCGCGCACACTACGCAACCGGCTGTTGCGCGATCCACGACCGGCGGTTGTCGATCTCACGCGCGAAGAAGCGCTGATGGCGCTTCGTGTTGCGGGAGTACGGTATGTGTATAGTGGCGCACAACTGCTCAGCGGGCCGGGGACCTTCCCGCAGCCGGATCGATTCGACCTGGAGAAGTTGCGTACCAGCCCGGCATTTCGCAGTGTTTATGCAGCTGATGGTGTCGAGATATTCGAGGTTGTTGATTGAAGATTGCTGTGATCGGGCCGACCCACCCATACCGTGGTGGGCTGGCACATTTTACAACACTGCTGGTACGCAGCCTGCGGAGCCGGCATCAGGTCGATTTCTATTCCTATACCCGCCAGTATCCGCGCTGGCTGTTCCCCGGCAGTACCGATGCCGATCCAAGCAGCACGGCGTTGGCAGAGGCGTGCGAGCGAACAATCGATTCGCTCAACCCGCTGACCTACTGGAACACCGCCCGCCGGATCGTCGCCACCCGGCCGGATCTTCTATTGTTGCAGTGGTGGACCCCCTTCTGGTTACCGCTGTATCTGGTGGTAGCCCGGGCGGCACGGCGAGCCGGTATTCCCGTGCTGTTCCTCTGCCATCAACTGGTTGAGCCCGACAGTTCGGCTGCCGAATGGCGCATTGCGCGGCTTGGCCTGGGGCTTGGCAATGCCTATGTGACGATGACGATGCGTGAGCACGAGATCGTGGCGCAGGCGTTTCCCGGCCGCCCGATCGGCGATGGGTTTCACCCGGTGTATGATCAACTGCCGCGCAGTGGCATGACACGTGCGGCGGCACGGGCACAGTTTGGTATTGCCGAAGATGCACGGCTGCTGCTCTTCTTCGGCTTTGTGCGGCGCTACAAAGGGCTTGGCTACCTGCTCGACGCACTCGCGCAGGCACCGGCCGATGTGCGGCTACTGATAGCCGGCGAATTCTGGGAAGACGAAGCGGCATACCGCCAACAGATCGACCGGCTTGGGCTGCGCGAGCGGGTTCTCATCGAGAGCCGTTATATTCCAAACGAGGCGATCGAGCCGTACTTCGTGGCTGCCGATGGCCTGGTGCTGCCGTATCTCAGCGGTAGCCAGAGCGGTGTCGGCATGCTGGCCGTCGATTATGAGTTGCCGGTGATCGCCAGCGCAGTCGGTGGGCTGGGCGAAACGATCATTGACGGCGATAACGGCCTGGTCGTGCCGCCCGCCGATAGTGCAGCACTTGCCGTGGCTATCGGTCGGCTTTTCAGCGATCGCCGGGCCGAACAGCTACGTGCCGGCATGGCGCGTATGCGCATCCGCCGTTCGTGGGATGCACTGGTGGATATTATCGATACAACGGTGGCAGCGATCGGCGAGCCGGCTGAGCAGCGGCGATCACACGCCCAATAGGAGCATGCATGACAGTGGCAGGAATAGCAGCTCGCCCGGTGACACTTACTGCACTGGTGCCGGTCTATAACGAAGTAGATACACTCGAAGAGATTGTATCGCGCCTTGAACAGAACGAACTTGTACGCCAGATTGTTGTCGTCGACGACTACTCGAATGATGGAACACGTGATGTTATTGAGCGGCTGACGGCGGCCGGGCGGATCGTGAGTGCCTTGCATGATCGCAATCGTGGCAAGGGTGCCGGCTTGCGGAGCGGCCTGGCGCTCGCCAGCGAGCCGTATGTTGTCTTTCAGGATGCCGATCTCGAATATCATCCACGAGAGTTTCATGCCATGGCTGATATAGTGCGAACCCATGGTGCACGGGTGGTGTATGGTTCGCGCTTTATGGGTGCCAAACGCACCGGCATGCTCTGGACACACTACCTGGGCAATCGCGGGCTGACGCTCTTCTTCAATGTTGTGTTTGGCTGCTGGATCACCGATATGGAGACCTGCTACAAGCTGTTTGATACCGAGTTGCTGCGCAGTGTAGGGATCGATAACGACCGATTTGATGTAGATCCGGAACTGACGGCCAAGATGGTGCGGCTTGGCCTGCGCATTCACGAGGTGCCGGTCACGTACGAAGGTCGGCCATACCTGGCGGGCAAGAAGATTCGCCCGCGTGATGCACTGAGCGCAGCCGAGACGGTGCTGCGCTACCGGCGTTGGCAGGTGCCGGCAGCAGCAATGGCGCTGCTTGCGGCAACTGGCATGAAGCGGAATTCACGCATATGAACCCACATTTTGCCGCAGTCTATCGTTCGCTGATCATTGCCCACCGGCTGCATCCGCCATTACGTGCCCGGCGCATTCTTGATGTCGGATGCGATGATGGCTTCCTGATGCGCTCGATCCATGCAGAGACGCGCCTGGGAATCGATCTCAACCCACGCTTACTGCCCGATGACGAAGTAGCGGTGCTGCGTGCATCGGCCACTGATCTGCCGCTGCTGGATGCGACATTCGACTGCATTCTGGCGTTCGATATTCTCGAACATGTCGCCGATGATCGTTCGATGATGCGCGAGATGTTGCGTGTGCTGACGCCCGATGGTGCGATCTGGTTTAGCACACCGGCTGCGGCATTCCGCATGTTGCCGGAATTCATCACACCATACGCCAATCGAGGCTTTGGCCATGTGCGCAATGGCTATACTCCAGCCACACTCCAGGCGCTCCTGCCCGATCCTGCCGCCTGGCAGATCGATTGGTTCTACTGGAACGAGCCATTGTGGCGCCGTATCTTCGCCCCTATGCACCTGCTGCATGTGCTGGTTCCGGCGGCCGCAGTGGCACTGACCCATCTCTGCTTCCGGATCGATGCGCTGCTGGCGGATGGTGATCGCGGCCATCTGTTTGGCGTAATCCGGCGGCGCTGATGCGGATCGCATTTCTTTGTCCCTCGGGCCTCGATGATCCCGGGCCGCAGCGACGCTTCCTGCCGATCGCCCGCGAACTGGTGCGCCGTGGCCATGATGTGTCGTTGTTGATGCTGCATTCTACTTTTGCCGCCGTACAGCAGCACCGCTTTGTGCGCGATGGTGTGAAACTCCAGTATGTGGCACAGATGCATGTGCATGGCCTGCCCGGCAAACGGCGGTACTATAGCCCGGCGGGGTTGCTGGCGGGATCGCTGCGGGCGGCGGCGGCACTGGCATATGCCGCACGGCGCTTGCGCCCCGATGCGCTGCATATCGCCAAGGCGCAACCAATCAACGGCATGGCGGCGCTGCTGGCGCGCCCGGCAGCCGGGGCGCTCTACCTTGATGCCGACGACTACGAAGCGGCTGCCAACCGCTTCGGCGGCGGTTGGCAGCGGCAGTTGGTGGCATGGTGGGAAGATCGGTTGCCGCGCATGGTGCGGGCAGTGAGCGTTAATACCAGCTTCCTGCAGCGGCGTTGCCTGGCACTTGGCGTCGCCCCCGAACGGATCGTCGAGATCCCTAATGGCTTTGATGACCGGCAGGCACAACTGCCACCCATACGCCGGCGTCAGGCACTACGGGCGGCGCTCGGGCTTACCCGGCCGACTATTGTCTATCTGGGCACCATGAGCACGGTGGCACATGGGGTTGGCATCCTGCTTGATGCATTTGCACAACTCCACCGCCGCCGCCCTGATCTCCAGTTGCTCATGGTTGGTGATGGTGATGAATTGCCGGCGCTACGGGCACGTGCGGTCGCCCATGGTATTGCTCCGGCGGTGCGCTGGGTTGGGCGGGTGGCGGCCGAGGCGGCCGCCACCTACCTGGCACTTGGCGACTGTTCGGTTGATCCGGTCGAGGACACTCCGGCGGCACAGGCGCGCTCGCCGCTCAAGATCGTCGAGAGCCTGGCGCTCGGTCTGCCGGTTGTCACGGGGGATGTTGGTGATCGGGCAGTGATGCTGGGTGGCGGCGCAGCAGGGGTGCTGTGCGCCGCCGGGGATGCCGCCGCGCTGGCAGCCGGCCTCGAACAGGCAATCGACCGATCGGCTCTGTTACGGGCCGGCGCACTGGCTCAGGCCGAATATTACCGTTGGGAACGCATCATCGATCGCTGGCAAACGCTCTACAGCTAGGTCTCCTCACCATGCCCGGCAATCCGGCGGCCTGCCCGCCGGATTGCCGGGTGATCTCATAACTCGTCGGCAAGAAACGCCGCCAGATCCGCAACCCGTGTCGCATAACCCCATTCGTTATCGTACCATGCCACAACCTTGATCAGATTGCCGCCAAGCGTCATCGTTAGCGGCAGATCCACAATCGCCGATGCCGTCGAGCCGATAAAATCGGTCGAAACAAGCGGCTCGTCGGAGATTTCAAGAATACCTTCCAGATCGTCGCCGGCGGCCGCTTCGCGGAAGGCGTTGTTGATTTCGGCAATCGTCGCTACATTCTCAAGCTCAACAACAAAATCGATCAACGAAACAGTAGGAGTCGGCACACGCATAGATCGGAAGAGCACACGTCTGAACTCCAGTCACTAGCTAATCTCGTATGCCGTC
>CALLZL010000591.1 GCA_937859575.1 uncultured Chloroflexota bacterium | reverse complement strand
CTGCGCCACTCGTTCGGGCGGCGCGAAACGCTGCCAGGCGATACGCTCGGGTGGTACACCGGCTTTCGCATGCATACCTGTCTGTGTTGCACCGGGATGGATCATCTGTACACCAACCTGCCCACGCAGCTCGATCCGCAGGCTGCGGGCAAACCCTTCCAGGGCCGCTTTGCTCGCACCATACACCGCATACTCCGGCACCGGCAGGGCGGCAGCCACTGAGCCAATGAAGACGACCCGCCCGTTAGCAGTGGCAAGCAGCGGCAACAGGGCATGCGTCAGGGCAATCGGTGCCCGCAGATTAATATCGATCAGCGCATCAATAGCCGCAGGTGGCTGAGCTTCAATCGGCCCATACGCTCCGATCCCGGCACAATGGATGAGCAGATCAAGCCGATCAATGCCAAGCCGCTGCAAAAAGGCGGCCAGCAGGGCTGCTGCATAGGGTTGCGCCAGATCCACCCGGCAGTAGTCGTTGCGCCATGCTGCATCGAATTCGGCCGCCGGGCGACGCCCAACACCTACTACCCGCGCTCCGGCAGCCTGATAGATACGTGCCAATGCCAGGCCGATCCCATCGGTCGCCCCGGTGATCAGGATGATCCGATCTCGCTCCATCATGGTCGCTCCAGTTTCGTGCTGATCGTATCATCCGCAACCGGGAAGAGATGTTCAGCCGGCAGCTCAACATACAGTTGCTCGTTCGCGGCACCGGTGATCGGCTGAGCACTGTATATACGCAGGATTCGATCACCAACCCGAATCTGATATTCACTCCGCTCCCCATGAAACGTCTGGCCGATAATACTGGCAAGGAGTCGGTTTGGCCCTGGCGCGTTCCAGAGGCGCTTGCATTCGGGGCGGATGGCATATGTCACACATCCCGGCGATGTCGGTTCAGTACCGACCTGTAACACGCCGAGATCGGTCTGCAATCGATCACCGGCGAGTTCTCCGCGCAGAAAGGTTGTCACCCCCATCAACTGCGCAGCGCGGCGGGTCGGCGGGCGCTCGAAGAGCCGGCGCGGCGTAGCACAGGCCAGCAAGTGCCCCTGATCGAGCAGTGCCACTTGATCGGCCATCGCCAATGCCTCGGTGCGATCATGGGTTACCAGTAAAGTTGTGATCTGCAATTCGCGCTGAATACGTCGCACCGCCTCTTGCAGCATCTGCCGTATCGCCGGATCAAGGCTGCTGAATGGCTCATCAAGGAGCAGCACACGCGGCCGGATCACCAGTGCACGCGCCAGCGCCACCCGCTGCTGCTCGCCACCCGAGAGTTGCGCCGGGTATTTCTGCCCGATACCAGGCAGTTCTACCAGGTCGAGCATCCGCTGGACATCGGCTCGCGTGGCCACACGCTCTACCCCCCCAATGTGCAACGCGGAGGCAATTTTCTCGGCCGCCCGCAGCCATGGAAACAGATAAGCTTTCTGGAACATCAGCACCGCACCACGCTGGTGCGCCGGCATGGTATGCACATCCTGGCCATCGAAGCTGATCGCCCCATGATCGAGGGATTCGATACCGGCAATCAGTTTGAGCAGCGTTGATTTACCACTGCCCGACGGTCCGAGCAGTGCCGTCAGACTCCCTGATGTCATGGTGAGCGAGAGATCATCGGCTGCCGGATGCAGCTGGCGTGGGTAGGTTTTGCGAACCTGGTTGAGCTCGATATGCGTCATGCCGCCTCTTAATACTGCTGGCGTATACTGAATGTGCCGGAACTGAGCATGCGTGCCGCCAGAGCAATAGCAATCACCGGCGGTATGGCAAAGAGCAACGCCAAGCCGGCCATGCTGGTCGGGTTTCCGCCCGAAACGGTCGCGAAGAGCAGGATCGGCAGAGTAATCACCTGCCCGCCGCCGATCAACAGCGTCAGCACATACTGGCTCCAGCTCACCAGAAAGGCGAAGAGGGCTGCAATGGCAATGCCCGGCCCCAACAGCGGCAGGCTGACTCGTAGCCCGACAGTTGCCGGATCGGCACCTAGTGTCCGCGCCTGCCATTCATACCCCTCATCATAGCGTGCAAACACACCCAGCAAGGCAAAGATTGCGTACGGTAGCACCGGCACCAGGTGAACCAGCACTACACCGGCCAGGCTGCCGGCCAGACCCAGCCGCAGGAAGACGATATTTAACCCCATCCCGATCGCCAGTGGCGGCACTACATTGGGCAAGAACAGGATCAGCAGCACCAGAGAACGGCCACGGACGCGCGGCAGCCCAAGCACACGGGGTGCCGGTAAGCCAATCAGCAAGGCAAGAAACGTC
>CALLZL010000590.1 GCA_937859575.1 uncultured Chloroflexota bacterium | reverse complement strand
GACCACCGAGATCTACACTCTTTCCCTACACGACGCTCTTCCGATCTGCTGCGGCGCGCGCTGTTGATAGCGGTTGCGCTCGGCATTACCGTCGCGCTGGCCGGCATAGCCTTCTTTTCGTTACCGCTCTGGCAGGCAAGTGTGAGCGCTATTGCCGTCGTATTGCCGGTAGCCGTGCTCAAGTGGCGTGCCGATTATCGGCTGTACGGCACGACGGTGACCGTCTTGTGTGTGCTGGTGATGGCGCAAGGGTTCCATGGCATCGAGCATCTGGTGCAGTGGTTTCAGTATCACATTTTGCGCTGGCCATCGTTTGTGTCGAGTGGGCTGATTTCGGCAGCCGATGCCGAGTGGGTACACTTTGCCTGGAACTGGGCAGTGCTGATCACCGTCAGCTGGCTGGTGGCGCGGGGCGTGCGCAATCCATGGTCGTGGTTGTTGCTGGCATGGGCACTGGCGCACACCATCGAACACACCTATATGATGGCACGTTACCTGATCGTTCTGCAGGAGTTCCGCGAGATGGGTGTGAGCGGTGTTGGTGCGCAGGGGCTACCCGGTATTTTTGGGCGCGACGGCTGGCTGGCAACCAGCCCGCTGACGCAGGATACCTTCCTGTGTCGCCTGCCGGGTGTCACAACGGCGGTCAGGCTTGATGTGCACTTCTGGTGGAATATTGGTGAGACGATCCTGCTGTTGCTGGCGGCCAACACGTTTATGGCGCAGGTGCGCCGTGAGCGAAACCAGGCCGATTGACGGATGCGTCACGGCAAGCTTCAAGGCCCCTTCTCCTGTATATCGGAGAAGGGGCTATCGTTTATAATGGGCGGTGTATGGCTGGGTCGGGTATGCGCTCTTGAACATACCGCTTCGTCTATCAGAAAGGCCGCCAGTATGGCAAAGATCACGTTTATCGGTGCCGGGAGCACCGTCTTCGCCAAGAACCTCATGGGTGATATCCTGAGCTTTCCTGAATTGGCAGATTCAACCCTGACCCTGTTCGACATTGATGAAGAGCGACTGCGCACCTCGGAGATCGTGGCGCGCAAGGTGGCACGGGTGCTGGGTGCCAACCCGACGATCGAGACAACGACTGATCGTCGGCGGGCGCTTGATGGTGCCGATTATGCGATCTGTATGATCCAGGTTGGCGGCTACCGCCCCAGCACCGTAATCGACTTCGAGATCCCCAAGAAGTATGGCCTGCGGCAGACGATTGCCGATACGCTTGGCATTGGCGGCATTATGCGCGGGCTACGTACGGTGCCGGTTCTGCTCTCGATGTGCCGCGACATGGAAGAGCTATGCCCGGATGTGACCTTCTTGCAGTATGTGAATCCCATGGCGATCAACTGCTGGGCGATCAGCCGTGCAACCTCGATCAATACCGTCGGGTTGTGCCATAGTGTGCAGGGCACTGCCGAGCAGCTGGCCGACGATATTGGCGTGCCGCTGGAGGAGATTAACTATATTGCTGCCGGTATCAACCACATGGCCTTCTATCTGCGCTTTGAGCGCGATGGGGTTGACCTCTACCCCGAGATTCGCAAGGTCGTTACCGAAGGGCGGATCCCGGATTGGAACCGGGTGCGCTACGAAATATTCCAGCGCGTTGGCCATTTCGTCACCGAATCGAGCGAGCATTTCAGCGAATATACCCCCTGGTTTATCAAGCGTGACCGGCCGGATCTGATTGAAGCTTTCAATATTCCGCTTGATGAGTATATTCGCCGCTGCGAGAATCAGATCGCCGGCTGGCATAAGATGCGGGCGCTCTATGAAAGTGATGAGCCGATCGAAGTGCATCGCAGCCACGAGTATGGCTCGCTGATCATTCACAGCATGGAGACCGGCACACCGCGCGTGATCTATGGCAATGTCGCCAATCAGGGTCTGATCGACAATCTGCCGCAAGGGTGCTGTGTTGAAGTCCCGGTGCTGGTAGACAAGAGCGGCCTGCAGCCGACGAAGATCGGCAGGCTACCGCCACAGCTCGCCGCCATGATGCAAACCAATATCAATGTGCAGTCGTTGACGGTCGAAGCGGCACTGACCGGCAAGCGTGAGCATATCTACCACGCGGCCATGCTGGATCCGCATACGGCGGCGGAACTCAGCCTCGATCAGATCTGGTCGCTGGTCGATGATCTGATCGAAGCGCATGGCGACTGGCTACCGGCGTATCAGTAGTTCTACATGTTGTTCAGCTGGTGCCACACAAGCCCGCGTGGTACCAGCTGTGCGTGAAAGCGGGCTATACCATGGCGTTTGTTCCCGCAGTGCAAGCATGCGGGGTTACACGCCTGAAGGCAAACATCCAACATGGATCTGATCGAACGCTACCGTGGCGCACTGTTTGGCCTGGCAGCCGGTGATGCCGTCGGAACGACACTGGAGTTCCGCAGCCCCGGCAGTTTTACACCATTGAGCGATATGGTTGGCGGTGGGCCTTTTGGGCTGCAGCTGGGGCAATGGACCGATGACACATCGATGGCGTTATGCCTGGCAACCAGCCTGGTGGAATGTGGCGGGTATGATGCACGCGACCAGATCGAGCGCTATGTTCGCTGGTGGCGCGACGGCTATCTTTCGAGCACCGGGCGTTGTTTTGATATCGGGAATACGACCCGTGCCTCGCTGGATCGCTTTGCGCGCAGCGGCGAGGTGTATGCCGGGTTGGATGACCCCCATGCAGCCGGAAATGGTTCGATCATGCGGCTGGCACCGGTGCCGCTCGCTTTTGCCAATGATCCGGCACTGGCGATTGCCCATTCGGGCGACAGTTCGCGCACCACACACGGGGCGCAGGTGGCGATCGATGCCTGCCGCTACCTTGGTGCGCTGATCGTCGGCGCCGTTCATGGTGCGACCAAAGAAGCGCTACTGGCCCCTTTCTATACGCCGGTGCCGGATCTGTGGCGGCAGCACCCGCTGAGTGATGCGCTCCCCACGATTGCGGCCGGTTCGTTCCGCGAGCGGCAGCCGCCACTCATCCGCGGTTCGGGGTATGTCGTTGCATCGCTGGAGGCTGCACTCTGGGCCTTCTACCATGGAACCGACTTTCGCGAGGGGTGCCTGCTGGCGGTGAATCTTGGCGATGATGCCGACACGACGGCGGCCGTGTATGGGCAGCTTGCCGGTGCCTACTATGGCGAAGCGGCCATACCGGCTTCCTGGCGCGAGCCGCTGGCGATGCGTGATCAGATCGGCAACCTCGCCGAACAGCTGCTGGCGCTTGCTACCCGATAAGCACCTGCTCTTCCGGGTAGTTGACACGCTGAATGGCCTGGGGCTGTGCAAGAGCCGCGACGAGAGTCAGAGCACCGAGGCGGCCCCAGAACATCATGACCATCACCACTGCCTGGCCAAACAGGTTGAGCTCGGATGTCAGCCCAAGCGACAGGCCACATGTCGCGAAGGCTGAAATGACTTCGAACAGTGCCTGGTTGAGGGTGGCTGTCGGGTGAGTTATCAGAATGAGCCATGTCGCGAGGGTGACCACAATCAGCGAGATGGTGAGCACGGCAGCCGCTTTGCGCACGGTGCCGACGGCGATACTACGCCCGGCAACCCGCACCGTGGGCAGGCGCCGTGCGTAGCTCCAGAGCGCCAGAGTCAAGACCACGAAGGTGCCGGTCGTGATGCCGCCACCCATCGAAGCCGGCGCACAGCCAATGAACATCAGGGCACACAACAGGATCTGGCTGGCGGGCGAGAGCTCTTCGAACTGTGCAAACCCGGCAAACCCGGCGGTACGCGCCGAGATCGACTGAAAGAGCGCCAATACCAGGCGGCGTTGGGCGCTTTCGTCAGCCAGCAGCATGCCGGGCTGCCCTTCGCCGATGAAGATCCCGATCATACCAAGCACAACCAGCACCAGCACCACACCAAGTGTCAGGCGGGTATGCAACGAGAAGCGCCGATCGCTGTAATACGTGCCGATTTCGGCGAGTACCGGGATACCAAGACCGCCGAGGAAGATCAGCGTACCGAGGACGGCCAGTGTCGGTGTGTCGTTGGGAACGCCCCTGGGGTAGTGCGGCAGGCCGTTGAAGAGATCAAAACCGGCATTGCAGAAGGCTGATACTGCATGGAAGATTGCATACAGCAGGGCCTGCTCGCCGAGGTGCGGTTCCCAGAGAAACCAGAGAATCAGGGCACCGCTCAGTTCGATCAGCAGCACAGTGATCAGTACACGCTGGGCCAGCTGGACGATCGCCCGCGGCGAAAGTAGCCCGAACGAGTCGGTAAGCGCCAGCCGATCGGTCAGCGAGATCGAGCGGCCGAGCAGACGGAAGACGATCACCGCAAAGACCATAAAGCCGACGCCGCCGATCTGGATGAGCAGGAGCAAGATTAGCTGGCCGATCAGTGTCAGATCATTGGCCGGGACGATAATCGAAAGCCCGGTTACACTCAGGGCTGATGTTGCGGTAAAGAGTGCCTCATTGAGTGCCAGGGGGCGTGTTGCGACACCCGGCAGCATGAGCGCCGATGTACCGAGTGCCACCAGCAGCGCAAGGCCAAGCACCAGGCGCAACCCGATCGGCAGGTTGCGTTGCTGGTGGCGCAGCCTGCCATGACGCCGGCCGTCGTGATGAGGCTCGATCATAGGAGTGCAGAGATACGGGCGATGCAGGTGTTCTCGCCGATCACCGCCAGGATATCGCCATTAGTGAGCGTATAATCGGGCGGCGGTGAGACGGTCAGGATATCGTTGCGTTTGATGGCCAGAATGGTGATACCAAAGCGGCGGCGCAGATCCGCCTCCATGATCGACTGGCCGACCAGCGAGCGCGGTACACGCAACTCGATAATGCTATGTTCCGAGCCGAGTGCGATCTGATCAACCATGCCGGGTGCGGCCAGCTCTTGCGCCAGGCGTGCGCCGGCCTCGAATTCGGGCAGGATGACGCGATCGGCACCGACACGCAGCAGAATCGTGCGCTGGCGCTCGTTGAGCGCCTTACAGATCACCCGCTCGACCTTCAGCGCCTTGAGCGCGACGGTGGTCAGCAAGTTGGCTTCGAAATTCGAGCCGATCGCAACAACAACAGTATCGAACGATGTGATATCGACGGCCGTAAGCGCTTCTTCGTCGGTTGAGTCGAGCTGTACTACCTGGGTGATCTTATCGGCAAGGCGCTGGACAATCGGCTGATCGCGGTCGATACCAAGCACGTGAAAACCGCGTTCGACGAGTGTCAGCGCCAGGCTACTACCGAAACGACCGAGGCCGATCACGGCAAACTCAGCGTGATGTTTACGATATGTCATGGTGTGATCTTTTTAGCCGCGCTCCTCAATCGGCTGATATGTCACATCCATCGGGCCAATATATTCCGACTCAGGGCGAATCAGCCGGTTGTCGCTATACTGCTCGTAGACGTGGGCCGTCCAGCCGGCAACGCGGCTGATGGCAAAGATAGGCGTAAACAGATCGATTGGAATGCCAAGGGTATAGTAGACCGACGCCGAGTAGAAATCGACATTCACCGGCAGTGGCTTGCTATCCTGCACGAAGACGCGGATGCGCTCGGAGATTTCGTACCAGCGGCGCGTGCCGGTTGTTTCGGCAAGGTCGGACGACAAGCGTTGCAGCCAGGCAGCACGCGGATCATCGGCCTTGTAGACGCGATGGCCAAAACCCATGATCTTCTTCTTGGCGTTCAGCGCGCCACGAATATACTGCTCGACACGGTCGGCCTCGCCGATTTCGAGCAGCATGCGCATCACCTGCTCGTTGGCACCCCCATGCAGCGGGCCTTTGAGTGTCCCGATGGCCGAAACGATCGCCGAATGCAGATCCGAGAGGGTCGAGGCAGTAATACGCGCCGAGAAGGTCGAAGCGTTCAGGCCATGGTCGGCATGCAGGATGAGGCAGGTATCGAGAACCCGGGCGGCGCGTGGATCCGGTTCGCGGCCGGTCATCATATACAGGAAATTGGCGGCATGGCCGAGGTTCAGGCTTGGCATAACCGGCCACTGGCCGTTGCGAATACGTTCCCAGGCCGCAACAACCGTGGGCATCGAGGCCGTGAGCCGGATCGACTTGTGGACATTCGCTTCGAGTGAGTTGTCGAGATCTTCGGGATCGTAGGCCGAGAGGGCCGAGATGGCGGTACGCAGCACTTCCATTGGTGCGGTTTTGCGTGGCATGGCCATTAAAAGCGCCAGCACCTCGTTGGGGATCTGGCGATTTGTGACAAACTTCTGGTTGAAGCTGTCGAGCTGGGCACGTGTCGGCAGTTTGCCATACCAGAGCAGTGCGGTTGTTTCTTCGAAAGTTGAATGTTCAGCCAGATCATTGATATCGAGCCCGCGATAGTAGAGCCGCCCATTAATGCCGTCGATCCGGCTGATCGCTGTAGAAGCAGCGATGATTCCTTCGAGCCCTTTACTCATGGCGTGCGCCTTTCTTGATACCACCGGCGGCATTGCCGGTTATTGTGCGATCGCAAGGCAGGTTACGGTGCGCTTGATACCGGGGATGCCGTGCAACTTATTCATGACGAGCCGGCCGATCTCGCGCTGGTCGGGTGTTTCGATCACCACAATCACATCATAGGGGCCGGTGACCGGATCAGCAATGCTGATTCCGGCAATGGTGCGCAAGGTCGCAATGACGGTGCCGACCTGGCCGGCTTCTGCTTCGATGAGCACATAGGCTCTGGAGTTCATGGCCGTTCTCCTCGTTCGATTGCCACATTATAGCACAAGCTTTTTCCGCATTGCGCCCGCCAATCACGCAGGAAGGATCGACTCTACGAAGGCGCATGCAGCCCCCGCACGAACTCGGCGGCGCGGTCGATGCGCTCTGCGGCCGGCGCGGCATCGATGGCATTGATCAGCGCGCTGGCAACGATTGCACCCTGGGCATGGCGGCCAACCTGGCGGACATGGTCGGCAGTGCTGATGCCGAAACCAACCACCAGTGGGGTGCTGGTATGGCGACGGACGCGTTCGAGGAAATCCGGCAACCCTTGCCACAGATCACTGCGCGCACCCGTCACACCGGTAAGTGAGACACAGTAGATGAAACCGCTGGCATACTGTACGATCTCGGCGATTCGTTCATCGGGGGTGGTCGGTGCGACGAACATGATCAGATCGAGCCCGGCGCGGCGGCAGGCGGCCTGCATGTCGGCAGCCTCTTCGGGTGGCAGATCAGGGATGATCAGGCCATCGACACCCGCCTGTGCCGCATCGTCGACGAGGCGTTCGATGCCGTACTGCAAGAACGGGTTGTAGTAGCCCATCAGCACGATGGGTGCCGTAACGCCGGCATCCCGCATGCGTGCAACATCCTGGATCGTGTCGGGCAGCCGAATACCATTGGCAAGGGCGCGTTCAGCGGCACGCTGGATCGTTGCGCCATCGGCAAGCGGATCGGAGAACGGCACACCGAGTTCGAACAGATCGGCACCGGCGGCTTCGAGTGCCGGGGCGAGTTCGAGTGCCGAGTGACGTTCGGGGTAGCCGCTCATCAGATACGGCATCAGGGCGACCCGGCCTTCGGCGTGCAGGCGGGCAAAGGTTGCAGCAATTCTACTCATGGTCTTCCTTCAACAAGAGACTATGGATCACAGGCACGGAAGGCGGCTTCGGCGATGCTCAGCGGATCGAGGCCAAAATGCCGGTAGAGATCGGCGCGTGCGCCGGACTGCCCAAACGAATCGACGCCGCAGGCATACACCGGTGCGCCATACACGCCGCCGAGCCATGCCAGATTGTGGGATGCGCCATCCTGCACGGTAATGATCGGCGCATGTCGTTCATCCGGGGGGATGAGCCACTCGAGTGCGGCGGCACCCTGGGCCTGCCACGCCTGGTAGAGCCGGCGCGGGCTGACGAGGTTCAGAACATTTGCGGCGATTCCCTGGCCGGCAAGATAGGCGGCCGCTGCGAGTGCTTCGGGAACAACGGCGCCGCTGACGGCGATCTGGATGGTGTATTCGGCATCCGGGGCGGCCGCACGCCCTTCAGCAAGCCGGTAGCCGCCGGCAAGCACCTGGCGGCGCAGTTCGCCGGTGCCGATACGCTGCAAGGCCGCCTCGAAGGGTGCCTGCTCGATTGGCCGCGTCGAGAGACGCAGGTAGGCTGATTGACCGTGCTCACGATCGCAACAGGCGCGCAGTGCCGCCACCATCAGCCATTCGAGTTCGCGGGCATAACACGGTTCGAAACTGTCGAGCCCCGGCAGTTCGGTACCGATCGAGGGGGTGATGGTTGATTGGTGTGCACCACCTTCGGGCGACAGGGTGATGCCGGAAGGGGTGCCGGCAAAGATGAAGCGCGAGCCCGAATAAACACCATAGATCAGTGCGTCGAGGCCACGGCAGACGAATGGATCATAGACGGTGCCGATGGGAAGCAGCAGCTGCCCCGAAAGCTCGGCCGGGAGCCCAAGCATGCCAAGCAACATAAACAGATTCATTTCCGAAATGCCGAGCTCGATATGGCGGCCGGTCGGGCCGAGCTTCCAGCGCAGCAGGCGGTGCGCCTCGCTATCGTAATCGGGATGCTCGACCGATGCGAAGACGCCGGTTTTATTGATCCAGCCGGCAAGATTGGTCGAGACCGAAACATCCGGCGAGGTTGTGACGATGCGCTCGCCAAGGCCGGGGATGTCGGCCAGGCGCACCAGCACACGGCCGAAAGTATCCTGGGTGCTGGTATGTGCCGGGGCACCGGTACCGATCTCGTCGGGAATGATCTGCGGGTCAATCAAGTTGGGTGTCTCTTCATCGGTGTAGAGTCGTTCTGCGGCGCTGCGGCAGATCTGGCCGGCTAGGCTTGCGGGGTCGAAGGCCGCCCATTCGTTGCCGGGCGCAATGCCGAGCTTCTCGCGTAGCGCATCGATCTGTTCGTTGCTCAGCAGCATCGAGTGGTTGAGCGGGTGGCCGGCGATTGGCAGGCCCCAGCCTTTGATCGTATAGGCGAAGATGATCGTCGGTTGGGGTGGTTCGGCACCGGCCTGTTCAAGGGCTTCGAGCAGAGCTTCGAGATCATGGCCGCCAAGATTGGCGAGGGTCGCGGGCAGATCGGCATCGGCGATATCGGCAATCACCGCTGCGATGGCGGCGTTATCGTCACCTTCGAAGCGGATCAAGCGCGGGCGCAGCATCTCGCCGGGCAGGCGGATCAAGGCCTGATATTCCTCGTTGTTCATCTCATCGATCCGGCGGCGCAGCATCTCGCCGCCCGGCCGGGCGAAGAGGGTTTGCAAGCGGCGGCCATATTTGGTTTCGAGCACACGCCAGCCGTTATCGGCAAACAGGCGTTTGAGGCGGGCGGCCTTGATGCCGGGGATGACGCGATCGAGGCTCTGGCGGTTCAGATCAACGATCCAGATCAGATTGCCGAGGCCGGCAATCGATTCATCGAGCACCGCTTCCCAGACATTCCCCTCATCGAGTTCGGCATCACCGATCAGGGCGACGAAGCGTTGTGATGTCACCCGGCTGAAGTGGGCCTGGGCATATTGGTGTGCCAATGCGGCAAAGGCGGGTGCTACCGCACCCAAGCCAACCGAACCGGTCGAGAAGTCGACCCGATCGGGATCTTTGGTGCGGCTGGGGTACGACTGCAAGCCGCCATAGGCGCGCAGCGACGGCAGGTAGTGTTGCGGCAGTTTGCCGAGCAGATACTGAATGGCGTGAAACACCGGCGAGGCGTGTGGTTTGATCGAGACACGATCGCCATGCTGTAAGAAATGGAAGTAGAGTGCCGTCAGGATCGTAACGGTTGAGGCTGACGACGCCTGATGGCCACCGACTTTGGTGCCGTCGTGGTTGGGGCGGATATTATTGGCATGATGCACCATATAGGTCGCAAGCCAGAGGATGCGGCGCTGAATCTCCTCAAGCGCTGCAAGAGTCTGATGGTCGAGCGCCGGGCGCGCGGTGTCGGTTGCCATGGGTGATGGCGCGGGGGCAACATCGGCAGACATACTCTCCTCCTGGTTCGGCGTGTTCTCCATATGGTACCACAGTAGAGCATCGATCCGGTGGAGGTTGCGGGCCGCAGGACGTATGCGTTCTTTCTTGTGGTGTGATTGATGCTTCGGAGCGCGGGCGTCTCGCCCACATGCGCGTAAGATGCGCGCGGTTCCAATAATCAACCATTCTGCACTAGCAATAGAGCGGTAGCGCCACCCGCGAGTCTGCGGTTGTGGCGCTACCTTCAGGCCGATCACGTAACCCTCGGTTGTGGCAGGGGGGGTTTTGCGGGCGCACGGGGGGCACACCCGCGCGGCCCGCGGGGGGGCGGGGGAGGCGGGCGGGGGGGTCGGGCCGGGCGGGGGGGGAGGGGGGAAA
>CALLZL010000589.1 GCA_937859575.1 uncultured Chloroflexota bacterium | reverse complement strand
ATCGGTTGTGCCCGCCAGTTCGGCGATTGTGTGGTGGAAGCGCTCGATCAACAGGCGCTGGATCGGGTTGCCGCTGGTATGCTTGCGAAAGTTGCTGCTTGCGGCGGCAAGTTCGTTCTGTTCAGTCACGTGTCTCTTCCTGCTGCAAAATCTGGCGGATACTGTAGTCGTTGGCGGCCTGGTAGTTGGAATTTCGTACCATTTCGCTCACCAGACCGACCGAGAAGAACTGCAAGCCGGAGAGGAGCAGCAGCACACCCAGGATGAGGAGCGGACGATCACCGATCGGGCCGGCACCAAGAAACCAGAGCCCGGTCAGATAGAGGCAGATCAGCAGGCCGGCAGCCAGCATGGCGGTGCCAATCGAGCCGAACAGGCGTAGTGGCCAGCGCATATACGTAACAAGAAACAGCACCTGCAAGAAATCCAGAAAGCCGCGACCAAAGCGGCGAGCACCGAATTTTGAACGGCCATATTTGCGCGGTTTGTGCTCGACGGCAACCTCGCTGACGCGAAAGCCGCGCTGGTGAGCCAGCACCGGTACGAAACGATGCTGCTCGCCATACAGATCAAGCTCATCGACCACCTCGCGGCGGTAGGCCTTAAAGCCGCAGTTGAAATCGTGCAGCGCGACACCCGTCATCCGGCGTACCACAAAATTAAACAGGCGTGACGGCAGGGTCTTCGAGAATGGATCGTTACGCTGTTTGCGCCATGCCGACACCAGATCATCGCCGGCATCGATCTTTGCCAGCAGCGCAAACATATCCGCCGGATCTTCCTGCATGTCGGCGTCGATGGTAATAATACAGCGCCCACGGCTCAGGCGAAACCCGGCATGCAGCGCGGCCGTCTTGCCGAAGTTGCGCCGAAACGCAACGACCCGCACCCGTGGATCGGCAGTGTGCAGCTCGCGGCAGACCTGCATGCTCTCATCGGTGCTGCCATCGTCAACCAGAATGATCTCGTAGCTGCTGCGATATGGTTCGGGCCCAGCCTCAAAAACCTCCGTCAATCGCTGATGGATAACCGGCAGGCTTTCGGCCTCGTTGTGGATGGGAATCACAACCGAGATCGCCAGCTCCGCGGCATGCCGCGTGGGTGTCGGAGCAACATGTTCAGTGAATGTAGAACTCATGATACCATCTTTCGATACTGGGATTTACTGCGTATTATTGGTTGGGATGCGGTGCGTGTCAATAACCGGCTCATTGCTACTGCTAAACACCTCAAATGGCTGCGCCCGGTAGAAGCCGAAGCGAAACTGATAGGCATCGGGTACAGCCGGAACAATAAAAGTACTGGTATAGATCCGCCCCTCCTGCCAGTGTGATGTCGGCAGGGGTGGCTGATGGTCGAAGTTGGCAAAACCAACTGCCTGCCGATCAGCGGGGAGCATGGTTCCCGGATTCGGGTATCCATGCAGCCAGATCGTCAGATCCTGGCGGATAGGGCTGAGCGGTTCGAAGAAGAACTCGATTCTGGTTGCGGTGCCGCTTTCACCATCCACCGACGCGGTACGATACCCCAGCAGCCGGATTCGCTGCCCTTGCCGATCGGTAAATTCGGCCACCTCGGCAACAGCAATGCGTTGCAGCAGTGCATCACGAATAGCCGCCTGTGCGGCGGGTTCGGTTGCCAGCGCCTGCGCCGCCACCAGATCGCCAGTTGCTATGCGTTGCCAGTTGGTACGGCCGAAGGCCTGCTGAACGGCAGCCATGAGCTGCGTGTAGGTTGGTGCATCATAGCATGCATCGGCCTGCTGCAGCGTAGCGCCAACCTCGGCAAGTGTTGCGACCGGCAGGGCATCGAGGGTCGGCGAGATCCGTTGCAGATCGGCAATCAGTATGGCACTGGCAACATCAAGTTCGACCCAACCCTGGTAGCGGGTGGGGTTGGTTGCCAGCAGCGGTGCAAGCGGCGGCAGGATCTGGGCCGCCGGGATGCGCCAGCCGGCCGGCGACTGTGCCGGGATACTGATTTCGACCTGATTGATGCCGACCCGCGTCAGGTTCCGTGGCACACGCACCACAACACTGCCACGCTGGCCGCGTTTGGCTTCGATGGTTGCCAGCGGCTTGCGCCGCGCACCAACCTGCCACGATTGATGAACGGCGTCAACCTGCAAGACAATCTGCTCCGCTTCGGCACGCCCGGTCCAGTCGATCCGGATCGCGACCTCGCGTTGGGCAGCCAGTTCGAACTGCAACTGTAGTGGTGTACCCGAAGCAATGCGTGGATTGTCGCGCAGGGCATCGCCCGGCAGGCCGTGTTGACTCAGGATGACCGGGAGTTGATCGGCCGCACACCAGTCGAGGGGTGTCAGCGATGCTGCGGATGCGGCACCCTGTTCATCGATGCGCTCGATTCCCAGGGTATAACGGCTATTCGGCAACAGCGCAGGGAAGTGGGTTACCGCGTAGTAGCGCCGGCCCGGTTGCCAGGCAATTGGCGCGGCGACATCGACGGTTGCGCGTGCCATGGTTCCGGCCTGGCCGAGTGTCAGCACCAGTGCTGCATCACTCGTGCCGCTCTCACGTTGCCACCATGTCTCGATGGTCAGGCCATCATCGTCACTGCGGCTGGTATAGCCATGCAACACGATCCCATCGCCAAGCGGCATGTCGAGCACGATCGCCGGCGGCTGATCATCCGGTACGGGGATCGGCGCCCCGGCCGGTTGCAGATCAAGTATGCCGACCAGTACGCGATTGCCGGCGTCGCTACGCTGATCAGCGACCTGAGGGACGAGTGTGTCGAATCCCTGATTAACGCCGACCCACAGGCCGTAGCGGCGCTGCGGCGCATCGGGGGGGATGCGGATTGTAAACTCATCGCGTACC
This sequence comes from uncultured Chloroflexota bacterium, assembly GCA_937859575.1. Lineage (GTDB taxonomy): Bacteria > Chloroflexota > Chloroflexia > Chloroflexales > Roseiflexaceae > CALLZL01. Next base: position 4,503 of record CALLZL010000589.1, on the reverse strand, counting down.
AACTGCCCCGGCGGCCAGAGCGTGGTCGGCAGCAGATCTTCGGTGCCGGCATATCGGGCGGTCAGCACCGGGCCAGGCTCGGCGAGCGGGATCAGGCGTGCCGACAGATTGTAAGGTTGTGCCAGCTGGTTCAGTTTGCGCCAGTAGAGTGTCACATGTACTTCGGTCGAGCGGCCGGCAAACAGTTCGGGGCTACTGCTCAGATAGCTGTCAAGCCATGTCGGCTGATAATCGGCAGGTACAACGATCGGGTCGAGATCGACCCCCAACAGTTCAAGATGATCGCCAAAGACAAGCTGCATCGGTCGATCGGGCGAGATCGACTGGGGAAACGCACGCCGAGCCGGATCAGCTGCCGGATCGGTAAGGAAGATCGAATAGCCGGCCACCGGAATCCGTGGGTACCGGGCATAGAGATCACGAACAATCGCCGGATCGGGCGGCTGTGAATGCCAGACGACAATCGCATCATAGCCGGCAGGATCATCGACGATCGGGCGTTGCGTGTTGGGGGTATTCAGCATCGTATATGGCCGATCGCTGGTAGTTGTCAGAAAGATCGCCCCGGTCGTATTGGTAACGGCGAATCTTCCTGTCGGCGGCACGAGCTGTTTCAGGGCCTGACCAACCAGATAACGTGGCAGTTCGGCGGCCGGCGTGGCACTATGGGCGCGCCGATACATGATCTGCGACTGATCGGCAGCCAGCACCGCAAGCCCGACGAGGGTTCCGAAAGCCAGAATTCGCGAATGGCGGCGCAGCATGGTATAGACAGAGCGCAGACCGAAGGCGGCAGCAATTGCGACTGCCGGAAGCAGGTGCCAGAGCTGGATGAAATCGTGGATCATGACCCGGCTGAGGAAGAGCAGATTATGGCTGATGGCAAAGAGCAGTAGCGCAATCAGCATGCCATGCGCGGCGGTGAGCCGGCCGGCAACCACCAGGCGTAGCGTCGCGATCAACCACACCCCGGCCAGTACGACAACCGGCACGGTATACCATCCCAGCAGCCGGGTGATGGTGATACCTGCATATTCGAAGGGCAGAAACACATAATCGTTGGGTGCTGTCTGCCCGGTGCGAAAGAAGAACTGCCTGATCAGGGCATCAAACCCGGCCGGGCTCAGCAACCATGCCCAGGCAGCATAGATAGTGAAGAACAGCACGGGTGCCGCACACAGCGCCACCGCAATGCGCCATTGGCGTTGCCCGTGGCGCAGGCGAAAGAGCAGCAGATGGAACAGCAGAGCGGGAAAAGCAAAATACGCGATCCAGTCCGTCCAGGCACCAATCAGCAACCAGACGAAAACCATTACCAGCGACCGCCGTATGCCGGTTTCGAACCAGTGCCAGTAACTGAGGAAGGCCAGTAATGCAAAGGTAGTGGCCAGCATATGTGGGCCGGGCAGGCGCGCATAGAAACCGAAGAGTGGGGTGAGGCCGGCACATGCCAGCGCCACCAGCGCGACAGCACGGCTACGGCTGATGCGGTATGCCAGCAGGCCAGTGGCGGCGACCCCGATCAGCGCCATGGCGATCACCGGCAGGCGTGCACTGATGGGCGAGATGCCGAAGAGCAGATACGAGAAGGAGATCAGCAGGGCAGTGACATTGCCATGGCTAAAGCGATAGGTAAAGCCATCGGTCGGCCGGGCTGCGCCGGCATCTTCCACCGGCCCGAAGCCGGTTTCGACATACCCCCAGCGCAGGTAGTTTTCAGCATTAAAAGGATATTCCGAAAGCACAAAGCCGTGAAAGCCGGTTTCCCAGCTCGGCTCGCCGATTCGGTAGGCGGCAAAGGCCGTTGCGCCCAGCAGCAGCACCAGTGCCGCCGCAAGCCAGAAAACGTCTGGCCGCAGGCGAAGGTGTAACCATTCGAACCACTGATTATCAAGCAGACGCAACGAAGGGCGCACTGCCCGAACGCCCTTCATTGAGCTTTTATTCATGATGGTATGTATGCATCAAGCAGCACTATAATAAAGCTTCTATTGACATATTTCCGGATTATAGCAGAGTTTTCCGCGCCTGCATGTCACCCTGGGCCGCGTAATAGGGCGTATGCATTCTCGTGACAGAGAGGTGCAAGAGGCCGACGATCATGCCGACCCATGTTCGAAGCGATGCTTCGCGACCAGGCATGGCGAGCACGCATACGCCCGAAGCCTACCCATATTTCCGGTACCGTATAGAACATGCGAGTGGTATAGTGACCAGGCGGCATATCGCCGGCAGAGCCCTGGTACTCGTTTGAAGAGAAAGAAACGACGATTCATGGTAGAGATACGAGGCGGGCGGCGTTCGACACCAAAGAACGACGAGCCGCCCAAGAGCATGCGGGAGCGATTCGACGAAATACGAACCGCCGCCGCCAATATTCCACGTGCGTTTCGGCTGGTGTGGGGTGCCGATCGCAACGGCACGATCATGATGGCGCTGATGACGGTCATCAGTTCATTACTACCGGCAGCCCAGGCATGGGTCGGTGCCCTGATCGTTGATGCGGTTGTTGATGCGGTAACTGCCCAGACACCGGCGATCGAGGGATTGCGCACGGCGTTGCCGCTGCTGGTGGCCGAGTTCGGCTTACTGCTGATTGGTGCGGCGATCGGCCAGTGGCGGCGGTTGTACGAACATGTCCTCAATTCGCAAATGGGTCATTACATCAACACACAGATCATCCGCAAGGCGCTGACGCTTGATCTGCACTATTTCGAAGACCCCGCGTTCTACGACAAGCTGCAGAATGCGCGGCGCGAGGCTGATTTCCGCGCCCTGAGCATTATCAACGGCTCGTTTATGGTGGTACAGAACCTGCTGACACTGCTTTCGTTTGCGGCGTTGTTGTTGGCATTCAGCCCATTGATCACCCTGATCCTGTTCGGTGCGACGATCCCGGCCTTTATTGCTCAGGGGCGATTCAGCAGCCTGTACTTCCGTATGCTCACCTGGCGGGCACCTGAATTCCGCCGCATGCAGTACCTTGAGCATGTCCTGACCGTTGACAGCAGTGTGAAGGAGGTCAAGCTGTTTGGCCTTGGCGAACCGCTGCTGAAGCGCTATAGTGCGACCTTCTGGAGTTTCTTCAAGGAGGATGTGGCACTGGCGCGGCGTCGTTCGCTGATCAGCCTGTTGTTAGGGTTGCTGGCCTCGGCCAGCTACTATGGTGCCTATGCCTGGATCGTCTTTGTGACGATTGCGGGATCGATCACGATCGGTGGCATGACCCTCTACCTGACATTATTCCGCAATAGTCAGGGTACCTTCCAGGGGTTATTCGACAATATCGCTCGGTTGTATGAGAACGGGTTGTTTATGGATAACCTGTTCGGCTTTCTGGCGATCGAGCCACAGATTGCGCGTCAGGCCGTTGCCGTACCGATGCCACAACAGCTGCGGCATGGCCTGGAGTTCCGCAATGTTTCGTTCCGCTACCCCGGCCGTGAAGACTGGGCGTTGCGTGAGGTGAATTTGACGATTGCACCGGGCGAAAAACTGGCGCTGGTCGGGCCGAATGGTGCCGGTAAGACGACCCTGATCAAGTTGTTGACGCGGCTCTATGATCCGACCGAAGGGCAGATTCTGCTCGATGGGGTTGATCTGCGCGACTACGACCCGGATCAGTTGCGTAGCCGGATCGGGGTAATCTTCCAGGATTTTGTACGGTATCAGTTGAGTGCGCGTGAGAACATCGGCTTTGGCCAGATCGATCGGTTGGAAGATACGACGCGGATCGATGATGCTGCCGAGCGGGGTGGCGCCGACGAAGTGGTGGCCGAACTGCCGGGTGGTATGGAGACCATGCTGGGGCGCTGGTTTAACGAAGGTCATGAACTTTCGGGCGGCCAGTGGCAGAAGGTCGCGCTGAGCCGTGCCTTCATGCGTGACGGCGAGGTGCTGGTGCTTGATGAACCGACGGCGGCGCTCGACGCCGAACGTGAATACGAGATCTTCCAGCGCTTCCGCGCTCTGACCGAGGGCAAGATCGCGGTGCTGATTTCGCACCGTTTCAGCACGGTGCGCATGGCCGACCGGATCGCGGTGTTTGAAGGTGGCCGCATTACCGAGATCGGATCACACCGTGAGTTACTGGCGCATGGCGGCACCTATGCGCGGCTCTTCGAAATGCAAGCCGAGGGGTATCGCTAATTCGTATCAGTCGTCATCGACCCACGGAAAGGCATCCGGGTTCGCGCGCGCCCGCTGCATCTGCAGTTGATCGTCATGACCCCGGATCTGGTCGAGAAAGGGAAAGTCATCTGGGGTCACGCGAAGCTTCGCGATTGGTGTAACCGGCAGCGGACTGGCACACTGCAGAACATGGATGGTGGCGCCGCCGGATGGAATCGGCGGTTGGGGCTCGAAGGTGGCGCGCGGCAGGATATACACTGTTCCTGTGCGCCATGGCTGGTGCATACGTGCACTCTGACTGATCGAGAAGAAGTAGAATGGATCACTCGTTTCGCCGGTTGGCGTGGCGATCCGAATGCAACTGTTGGTCAG
>CALLZL010000588.1 GCA_937859575.1 uncultured Chloroflexota bacterium | reverse complement strand
CCAGCCATCCCCCTCCAACTCGACTTTATCATTGGGCCGTCGGAACGAGTGGTGACGGCACGGTACGATCCGGTCAAGGGGATGCTGCAGTTGTACAATGTTCCCACTGCTGCGTGGCCGGATCACATCGTCACCTCCTATCCGGTCGCACCGGAATTTGGCTCAACACTGCGCGCTCTGCTCGCGGTTCCCGGACTTGCACTCCCGGTAATGGTGACTGTGGAGACTTCAACACCATGAGCGACCAGGTACAGCCCCACACACGCATCTGGGAGATCGATGTCGTGCGTGGTGTGGCGGTGATTGCCATGATCTTCTTTCATTTTATGTGGGATCTCCAGTACACCGGCTTGAGCAGGGTAAATGTCTTTTCCACCTCCTGGCAGATCTTTGCACGGAGTATTGGCACTAGTTTCATCTTTCTGCTTGGGCTCTCGCTCTGGCTGGCATCAACCCGAATGCCGGGTCAGGATCTGTGGCGTTATGTGGTGCTGCGGAGCATAAAACTCATCGCACTTGGGCTCGCAATAACCGCCGGCACCGTTGCCTTTGTCGGCGATGCGTATGTGCGTTTCGGTATCCTGCATCTCATGGGGAGTATGCTGATTTTCTGCGTGCCGTTCCTCCGCGCGCCCATCTGGGTGACGCTTGGGATTGGCATGATGCTGACGGGCATCGGTGCATATTTGACGAGCCTGACAGTCCCATTTCCCTGGCTCATCCCGCTCGGGCTCACTCAGGCAGGCGTCACAATGGTTGATTACTATCCGCTGCTCCCTTGGGGTGGTGCAGCGCTATTTGGTATAGCCGTTGGTCGCCTGATCTACCCAAATGGACAACGGCGGTTTGTGCTACCAGAGTACACGCACATCCCGCCGATCCATGCTCTCCGCTTCCTTGGTCGCCACTCGCTGCTTATCTACCTGCTACACCAGCCCATCCTGCTTGGCATACTCTTCGCACTCCGGGCCATCCGTTGATTTTGTGCAATGATTGATTATTCCATTGCCACGCGATCATACTATGTAGCTCTGTGCTGAAAACGCTTTACACATGTGGATATGAGGTGAGAGTCATGCGCAATATGTTTGATGTTGTGGTGGTGGGTGGCGGACAAGCGGGTCTAGCCGTCGGGTATGAACTTGCCCAACGTGGATTGCGCTTCGTTATTCTGGATGCGGCACATACTATCGGCCAGGTGTGGCGCGATCGGTACGACTCACTCACGCTCTTTACGCCGACGCAGTACAGCAACCTTCCGGGGATGCCCTTCCCGAAACCCTATGACACCTATCCCACGAAGGATGAGGTCGTGGCCTATCTGGAGCAATATGTAGCGGCGTTCCAACTACCGGTTCAGTTGCAGACGCGCATCACCGCAGCGTATCAGAAAGGGTCAGGGTTTAGTGTCGAGACTGATACTGAAATCTACCAGACCCAGGCGGTTATAGTCGCAACCGGGCCGTTTCAGCAGCCGTTTACCCCGCCCTTTGCAATCGACATTGCACCAACGGTTGTACAGATGCACAGTTCCGCCTATCGCAACCCCGGCCAACTGCCATCCGGCGCAGTGCTGGTCGTTGGAGCAGGCAACTCCGGTGCGCAGATTGCTGTAGAGCTTGCAGACGAACGCGATGTGACCCTGGCCGTCGGCAAGCGACCGCCAACGCTCCCTCAACGAGTATTGGGCCGCGATATCTTCTGGTGGTTGCACCGGCTTGGGATAATGAATGTGTCTGCCGATTCGGCGCTTGGCCGGCGGATGCGTCGTCTCGACCCCTTGATCGGCACCGACCTTGACCGGCTCGCCCGCGAACGGCGTGTCCGGTTGGTTGGGCGCGCACTCGGTGCTTCGGGAGCGACTGTGCATTTCACGGCGGGTCAGGCGGTCGAGGTGACGAGCATCATCTGGGCGACAGGCTTTCGCGCAGACTATCGGTGGATCAGGGTGCCGGTATTGGATCAACACGGCATGCCAATACACCAGCGCGGTGTGACGAAGGTGCCGGGGTTGTATTTTGTCGGGTTACCCTGGCTTCATCGCCGCGCTTCTGCGCTCCTGGGCGGTGTTGGAAGTGATGCGGCATTCCTCACCGCGCATGTGGCCATGTTGATTGATAATATGCGCCGACGTGAACGCAGCGAATCTGGCGAGCATCACGCTGATGTACAACCGACACAGGAGCGAATATGATCGCCACCAGCTCTACCATTCTTCACTGCACCCCGGATCGTGCCTGGCAAGAAGTACAGACGAGCCAGTTACTCACATACGTGACCGCCCCGCTCATGGTGTTTATCCCAGTTGATCCACCGGCGCTCCCCGAGCAGTGGGCAGAGGATCGCTATCTCGTACAGATGCGATTGTTTGGTCGTATACCCCTTGGTAGCCAGTGGATTGTGATCACGCGGCCGATCGTCGATACGACAGCGGGTGGTCAGCACTACGAACTACGCGATAACGGCCATGGGGAGATTATTGCGACCTGGGATCACAGGATCATCATTCGTGCGACACAGGATGGTCACACGCACTATACGGATCGGGTCGTGGTGCAGGCCGGGTTGCTCACGCCCTTCATCTGGGCCTACGCGAGCCTGTTCTACCGGTATCGGCAGTGGCGCTGGCGGCGGCTTGTCGCACACGGGTTCGATTATACGCGCTAAGCGCCGTCTTTATTCCGCGGCGCGATAGCTATCGAGTGCAGCCCTGTCTCTGCCGTCTCCTCCTCTTCCCGCGGTCAGTTCACAATGATCGCCGCACCGATGAGCACAATGCTTGCGCCAGCGATGCTTGGCATGTCTGGGCGTACCCTATCCACCGGCCAACCTAGAGGTGGGGCGGGATAGGAGCGACACCACCATCCGTCCGTAAGCTACGATGTATGCCTGCGAACCCTGAAATGCGGAATGAAGAGGGGGATCACTCGAACATAGAGGAGTAGGCCAAACAACTCGACGAGTGATTGCGTCACTATCGTAGGGGGCGTCAGCTCCCATCCACTCGGTAGTGCAGAGGAAGGGGCAGCACTTCCGCTCATCCGTGATGAAGGTCGCCAGCAACTGCCACGTCGTGTTCGTCGCTGGATCGGCGCAGACGGGGCGCCGAGCAGTTTGGGCGCGTAATCTTCGAATAGAGGGCCGCGACCACCTCAAGACGCATCGAGCATGCTCAGGCTCTCGTTAAGCGAGCAAGCATGGGTAATCTTTTGTGTAGAGCAGGCGTAGCTGATCGCACAGCTAGTCGCGAGCGACAGTGTCGAGGCGTGGCAGGCATATCTCGAAATCCTTCGCATCCTTCGGTCTTGGGTTACGCGCTTTGAGGTACAAGCAACCGGCTTGACACCCTCTCCTCTTAGATATATCATCACATAATGATATGATGATATGGAGCACCTATGTCAGTTGCTATACCTACAGACGCTCTGGCTCTACGAGGCAAACTGTTTCGAGGTCTTTCTGATCCGTCACGGCTCGCCATACTGGAAGCATTACGCGCTGGAAGACGTTCAGTCGGCGAGATTGTTGAAGAAACTGGTCTTAGTCAACCCAATGTCTCTAATCATCTTTCCTGTTTGCGGGAATGCGGTCTCGTCATCTCCACTCAAGAAGGTCGCTATGTGCGCTATCAGCTAAGCGATCCACGAGTAGCTGCACTGATAGCACTAGCCGATGAGCTTGTAGCAGAGATCGCTCAAGGTATCTACGACTGCACTCGCTACGCCAAGTCGATGCCGGCAGAGGGGGAGCTATGAGTGGTCTTCTGAGGCGTGTCGTCCCTGCTTTTGCTGGAGCGTTGGTGTTCGATTGGCTCACAAAGAAATGAGCAGAACAATAGTATGCGGCTATTCTCCTAGCGGACAATAGGGCGGATTGTACCGCCCTGGTTCCAGAAGTAATGTTCAAGTAAAGGATACGACGATGAGCCCAGAACAGCTCGAGCGGAGCACGTTCAAGGTTCTACATATGGATTGTGCGGCGGAAGAACAGCTCGTCAGAATGAAACTGGCCGACTATGAGGATGTGAAGCGTCTTGCTTTCGACCTTTCAGACCGTACTGTTGCCATCACTCATACCGGCGATAGAGCGGGTATTGAGCAAGCAATGCAGGAACTTAACTTGGGAGCGTCTCTGGTCGGGCGAGAGGCAGCAGGCGAACTAGGGCCGGATGCGAACGACGAGCAGCAGCGGAAGCTGCTTATCATCGTGCTGCTTATCAATGCAGCACTCTTTGTATTGGAAATGGCAGCGGGCTACATTGCCCAATCTATGGGCCTCGTGGCTGATAGTCTCGATATGCTAGCGGATGCCATTGTCTATGGCCTGAGCCTATATGCGGTCGGCAAAGCCGTAGTGCAAAAAAAGCGGGTGGCCAAGATAAGCGGTTATTTTCAGTTGGCGCTCGCCGTCTTCGGCATCATTGAGGTTGTGCGACGTTTCTTGGGTGCGGGCGACGAACCAAGTTTTAGCCTCATGATTATCATTTCCCTTATTGCTTTCACGGGAAATGTTGCTTCAGTCTTTGTGCTGCGGCGTACGCAAAGTGAGGATGCAAATATCAAGGCAAGCCAGATATTTACCTCCAATGACGTGTTGGTGAATATCGGTGTCATGATAGCCGGAGCCCTGGTCTATTTCACCAATTCTAAAGTTCCTGACCTTGTGGTTGGTGCTGTGGTGTTCTGCCTCGTTGGTTACGGCGCATTCAGGATCTTGAAGCTATCGAAGTAAGACCAAAGCTGTTTAGAGCGACGGACAAGCACAGATATGATGACCAATGACCGTAATCAAGCGCTATATCAAGTATATCCACCTGTCTACGATGTGCTTATTGGGCCTTTGTCGCGTGCTGCTCACCAGCGGGCAGTTGCTCGCCTGCATCTGCAACCCAGCAAGCAACTGTTTATCCCGGCGTTGGAACAGGGCTTGATCTTTCGACCCTGCCGTTAGGCGTTGAGATCACAGCGACCTATCTAAGAGCGTGATCAGAAACCCTCAGCTATGGTATCATGATGACTGAAATAGCTTTCTGATGCGGAGAAACACCATGCATCAAAGAAGTACGTGTTGATGAAGGATATAAAACGGGACTCGACACATGGATGGAACAGCACACCCAGATGCGGCTCAATGTCATCGAGAAACTGGTTGGACAAAAAGGATTTGCGGTCATTCCGAAGCGATGGGTTGTGGAGCATGGAACGAGCCTGGCGTTGGATGAAGCTGCACGCTTCTGCGAAGGATCGCTATGCAACGCGGTCGAGATCGGGCACGACAATCCGCCCCTCGCGGAGCTTGCGCCAACCGTAGGGGGTCAGGCCGCGCGGCTTGAATACCGAGAGGGCAGTCGTGACAAGCAGTGCAACGAGGGCGGCGCCGGCGGTTACCGCGAGCTGGACGCGCAATTCGCGTAGATCGCTTGGGGCGATCGGGAACTCAGCAGCGACTATGCTCATGTAATTGATAGCACGTGTGTGCGTCAGTAGGATGAAGGTAGATGGGATGGTGATAACCAGCTTCGCCAAGATCCAATAGTGTCGAAACAGGCCCCAAGGCGTGCTGAGCGATTGGACAAGCCCGGTGACCGTTGCGGCAACACTGAGCGGGACGATGATGAGCCCGGTGATGAGATCCATCGCCACATATGCCGCCCGCACCACCGGGTCATCCAGAATGGTCAGACCGACGAGCGCAAGCGCTAGGAAGGCGGCGACTGCACCGAACCAGCCTACAGAGCAGACGACGTGTAGCGTGAGCGCGACCTTGCGGAGCAGAGATGGCATCATCACGGCTGCGGCACTTCATATCCGACAGGCATGACATGCGTGCCTGGTCCGAAGCTATTGCCAGTGAGGTGGAGGAAAATGATCGCAATGACGAGTGCGATCATAACGGCACCAAACACCTTTACCCAACGCGGCGTCAGCGGTGGCGAGTCGGAGGAGTCCTTGGCGGGCGATTGTGGCATTACACATAACTCCCAGTTTACGTAGATGCATCTCCGACCAAAGACTATCATGATGTGTGTACCATAGCAAGAGTCAGCGCGTGCGATATATTCATCAGTGTTGGTGAACGTGCCTCAAACTGTTTAGGAACTCGATCCAGGCGCGTGTTCGGTGCCTCACGCCTGGATTTTGGTGCAGGAGATGCGCGGACAGTAGACGATCATACGGCAGCGACATGCGTCATATGGCACAGCGTTGCGTGTATTAGCACGCGCGATGCGTGAAACACCAATTGTGATCGCCAATCTGGTATAGGGCGGCAGTCAAAATCTCTGATGCTCCGCCGCAGCCTCTGTTTTCTGGATGTTTTTGACGGCTTCGCCACCAAAACACCCACGAAAGGACATTCGGGAGCGGTATTGCCGCCCCTGAAACCCACCAGAGAGGACTTTGACGTGGCCTAAATCCGGTCAGGGGATCAAGTTGGACATCAGCGGCTTTGCTATACTACCCATACTTGACTCGTGCGTATTGCTCAGGGATTGCCTATGGCTGCTACACTACATTCGAAGCGTCCGGCGCGTACTCGTTGCTTCTCGCCGCTCGATCCGGCGCTCTGGTTCATTTTGATTGCATTGGCGGGAATAAGCACGCTGCATTACCTGACCGATGTGCGGCTAATCCCGTACCACTCGATCTACCGCAGCCTGTATTACGTGCCCATTGCAGTCGCGGCTGTGCGTTATGGCTGGCGCGGCGGTGTTCTCACAGCTCTCACCACTACTGTCCTCTACCTGCCACATGTGGCGATTTCGTCTCGCCTGATATTGATAGACAGCTTTAATGACGTACTCGAGAATCTACTGTTCCTTTTCATTGGTGCGTTCGCTGGATACCTGGTAGACGCGGAGCGTAAACAACAGCAGCGGGCAGAGGAGACTGCATTGCAACTTGCTGCAGCCAACGAGCGCCTGCAGAAGCAGGCTGCGCATGCCGAGCAGATGCGTGGGCAGGTGTCCTCCATTCTGGAGAGTCTCGGCAGTGGTGTGGTCACACTCGACACAGCTGGCCGTGTAATGACAACCAACCGCGCAGCGCAGTCGCTTCTGTCAGTCTTGGGGGCAACCGACGGGATGCTTCCTAGCGTGGTTCACGCATATGCCTGCGAGGGAGCACGCGGCTACCGCCAGTTGATGACTGAGACACACGTGCTCGGCCTCCGCAGCAGCCCCCTCTCCGGGGCGCATGGTGAGGCACTTGGCACAGTTCTGGTGTTGGACGACCTTTCGGAGTTGAAGGCACTAGAGACGCAGGTACAACGCTCACAGCGGCTCGCTGCACTTGGTCGCCTTGCGAGTGGACTCGCGCACGAAATTCGTAACCCGCTCGGCATT